>JAPKCQ010000127.1 GCA_026421165.1 Lewinella sp.
TCGGACAGTTATTAAATCAACGTTTAAAGTTTGAATTGCGGATTCGCCCGAATCCGCGATTCAAACTATTTTATACCACAATCTCAACCTCAACCTTAACCAATGACCGATCTCAGTATCACCTTATTACAAACCAAAATAGCCTGGCAAAGCCCAAAGGCCAACCTCGCCCACTACACCGATTTGATTAACCGTATTGGTCAGCCGACCGACCTGATCATACTCCCCGAGATGTTCACCACCGGCTTCACCATGGACGCCGCTAATAACGCAGAAACGATGGACGGCCCGGCGGTGAAATGGCTGACGGAACAAGCGGGAAAGACCGGGGCGGCCGTCACCGGTAGCCTGATCATTGAGGAAGACGGCAAATACTACAACCGCCTGATCTGGATGAAACCCGACGGGCACTACCATACCTACAACAAACGCCACCTCTTCGCCATGGCCGGCGAGCACGAACACTACGAGGCTGGTACGGAACGGCTGATCGTTCGCCATAAAGGCTGGCGCATCTGCCCGCTCATCTGTTACGACCTGCGCTTTCCGGTATGGGCGCGGAATGACGGTGCGTACGACCTCCTGATCTACACCGCCAACTGGCCGGAAAAGCGCGCCTACGACTGGAATACGCTGCTGAAAGCGCGGGCCATCGAAAACCAGTGCTACACCATCGGCGTGAATCGGGTAGGGGAGGATGCTAACGGCTTTGTTTACAATGGCGACAGCTGCGTGATCGATCCGGGCTGGCTATGTACGCTTTTCCACGTGGAAAAGGTGGAGGCGGTGCATACGGAAATACTCTCGGCGGAACACCTTGAGGAGGTACGGCAACGGTTACCATTTTTGATGGATCGGGATAATTTTGAAGTCAATAATTAAGCGGGGGCGAATTCAGTTCGGGGCGCAGCACGCAGGTGCAAAGAGGGTTTTTCGGAAAGCTCTTCGCCTCAGGCCGAGTTGCCGGAACGGGCTTATTTCCCGCCCAGTTACTACCACGAACCAACCGCAGGCAGGGTAAACGGGTTAGTATTGCTATGGATACGCAAACCCCCAACCACCTCTCCGAGCAATTGCTACTGACCGTCAAAATGGAGCAGGACACCACCGCTCTTCAGAAAGGGATAGCGACAATTCCGCTGCCCGCCTTGAAGTCTGCACTGAACGATGACGACGGAAAAAAGGCCTTCTGGCTCAACATCTATAACGCTTACTACCAAATTCTTCGCACCGAGAAAGAGATGAACAAGCCCGGCATTTACCGGAAGCGCGCGTTCACCATCGCAGGAGAGTCGTTCAGCCTCGACGACGTGGAGCACGGCATCTTAAGGAAGTTTCGCTACAAATATTCATTAGGCTACCTGGCCAATCCGTTTACCTCCCGGCTAATCAAAGACCTGGCGGTAAATGAACTGGACTACCGCATTCACTTCGCCCTCAACTGCGGTGCCAAAAGCTGCCCTCCCATCGCCTTTTATAAAATGAAGAGTATCAGCAGTGAACTCGACCTGGCCACCCGGGCTTTTCTGGAGGGGGAGACTGACTTCGACGATGAAAAGCAAATCGTTCATACAACGGCTTTGTTCCAGTGGTTTGCGGGCGACTTTGGCGGCAAAAAAGGCGTTCGGGAGATTTATAAGAAGCAATTAGACAAAAATATCGCTGGTTATACCATCAAATACAAGGAATACTCCTGGGAGGATGACTTGGGGAATTTTGCGTAAGGTTGAAGTATTTGGTGACTTGGGTGGCTGACCTTGCATCGGTTCATTACTCTGCACCTCACGTCCGCGCCCAATTTTAGCCCTACACTGAGCGGAACCGCTGGAATTATAGAAGAAAACACCCCCGGCGACCCTTAAATTTGAATATTTGATTAAATAAAATCAAATAAAAGCCACGTTGTATATTATAAGTTCATTGGTAAACAGCTAGTTATGACTTTGGCACGCTATTTGAAGTAGAGTAGGTAGTTGATCTTATAATTTCTAAACAGGTACCATGACTAATAACGAATTTACAACAAACACCCATGAACTTAATAACCTTCTTTTCGCCTTCGCTCTCCGCCTGACCCGCAGCCGCCAGGATGCAGAAGACTTGATGCAGGAAACGACCATTAAAGCCTATAAATACCGCAACAACTTTGCCGAAGGAACCAACTTCAAAAGCTGGATCTCGACCATTATGCGGAACACTTTTATTAATCAGTACCGAAAAGCTAAGACCCGCCGCCACTTAAACTGCTCAACCACTGAAGTAACCAAAAACATTGTTTCCAAAAACGTAGTCGCCAACTCCGGAGAGCAAACCCTGCGTATGCAGGAGATGCAGCGGATGCTCAATAGCATTGGTAGCCTCTACTCCGTACCCTTCCTACTATTTTATAAAGGGTATGAGTATCAGGAGATCGCCGCACAGATGAAGATTCCGATTGGCACCGTTAAGAGCCGCATTTTTACCGCTCGTATTAAGATGAAACAGGTGATCGGTGAGCGCCGGTCTGCCTAAAGGAGTAACTCCAGAAATTGCAGCAAAACCCTACCCCGAGGAGCCATTAGCTCTTCGGGGCTTTTTCTTTACCACTTAGGCTACCGCTGGTTCTTGCGGCTAAGTGCTAAACGCTCTGTTCCCAGGCTGTACCTTAGCCCCATGTCTGATAAGAAGTATTCTACCATCCATTACCACAATTACCTGGAGATCGACAAGCTTTTGTCCATCCAGAACACCCGCAGCGCCGCCCTGGGTAAAGCGGCGCACGATGAGACCCTCTTCATCATTATGCACCAAGTGTACGAGTTGTGGTTCAAGCAGATCATGACCGAGCTGGATTCCGTCTGCGTGCTTTTCCGGGAGGAGCAGGTGAACGAGGACAATATGAATACCGTGCTGCTGCGCCTCCAACGTATCTCCTCGATTGTGAGCCTGATGGTGGAGCAGATTAACGTGATGGAAACCCTCACGCCGCTCGACTTTCTTGACTTTCGGGACTACCTCTTTCCCGCTTCTGGTTTCCAGAGCATGCAGTTCCGGATGATCGAATCTACCCTCGGTCTGCGCGAGGAAGACCGGATGACCTACCACGGTAAGTCGTACAAAATTGTCTTCACCGAAGACCAACAGGCCTTCCTTAAAGGCATTGAGACGGGAGGCAGCCTCTTCGAACTCGTCGAGAGCTGGCTGGAGCGCACACCTTTCCTCCGCTTCGAAGGCTTCGACTTCCTTAGTTCTTACAAAGATGCGGTAGACCGGATGCTGCACAAAGAACAAGCCTCCATCAACGACAGCGAGTACCTTGACGAACGGATGAGAGCCATGCGCCTGAAAATGTTGGGCGATAGCAACAGCTACTTTAAGCACGTTCTCATCCGGGAGGAGCACGAGCGCTTAATGGCCAGTGGCGAGTGTCGGCTCTCTTACGACGCTACCATCGCCGCCCTGCTTATCAATCTTTATCGGGACAAACCCATCCTGAACACCCCCTTTAGCCTGCTCACCGAACTTATGAACATCGATGAGCTGCTCACCACCTGGCGCTACCGCCACGCCCAGATGGTGATGCGAATGATTGGCAATAAGATGGGGACGGGCGGCTCTTCTGGGCACGATTACCTGGCCGCTACCGCTGAGAAGCATAAGATCTTTAAGGACCTGCACAACATTAGCTCACTGTTGATTCCGCGTTCTGAATTACCTAGTCTGCCGCCGGGCGTGGAGCGCAACCTCGGGTTTTACTTCAGCGGGAAAAAGTAGAGCTTATCGTAGCTGTACACCGTCGGCCACACGGGGTGGAAATGGCTTGCCCCTGTGGGCACAATATTGATGGATGCGTTCGCTGAGTGAACGCATCCATCAGGAGGGTACTGTAGGGGTGTTCGTATAGGCTGAACTGTAGCAATCTCTTTCGTCGTATTTGGCGGAAAAAAAATGAGTGGTCTTCGCCAGAGACGAAGCCACTCAGAAAATACTCGAAAAGTAGTGTATATGAAACGTAAATATATGGCTTGTTTGTCAAAGGAGAACAGTGCAACTTGTGTTAGTGTCTGATTCTGAGTAGCAGAGGTGTTAGCGAAGCTGCTTTAGTGCCAGTTCGGTATCGTTGACGGGGAGCTGGCAAACTTTCTCCAGGCAGACGTAAATCGTCGTTTCTCCGGGGACTAACTTATTGGTCAATAGTTCTAGGTCACCTTCTTTGTTTCCACCCAGGTAGAGGGCGTTGGGGTGGTAGGCTTTGCTCATTTGTCCCCGCATGGTACCTGCGTCTGCGCCCAGAATGGCCACCTCGAAAGTAGGCTCCATGAGTTCGAGGCCAAGGCGGGCCCAGTTGCCGAAAAACCGGGGACCGTTGCGCTGTACCGCCGATTGCATCAGGGCCATCATTTTGCGGGAACGGTTGGGCATTTCATCGTTAGCCGTGAGGATGCCTAGCTGGTGCAGCGCGCGTGCCATGATGGAATTGCCGCTTGGGATCACCTGATCGTTGACCGGTACATTGCCGCTGATGAGCGCCGGGTCGAGGTCGGAAGTGTAGTTGTAAAGCCCGGTCGCCTCGTCAAAAAAGTGTGCATTTGCGTAGTCGGTTAGTTTTGTTGCGGTGGCAAGCCAAGCTTCATCAAAAGTGATCTGGTAGAGATCGATACAAGCCTGGGCGAGCAGTGCGTAGTCGTCCAGAAAGGCGTTGATGGCCGAGTTTCCGTCCTTGAAGTTGCGGTTCAGCTGGCCGTTCGGAGCCATCATTTGCTTGCGGAGGAAGTTGCCGGTTTTGATTGCCCGCTTCCGGTAAGCCTCGTCGCCCAGCGCCCGGAAGGCATCGGTATAGCCGGTAATCATGAGGCTGTTCCAGGCGGTGAGGGCCTTATCGTCCAGACCGGGTTGGGGGCGGAGATCACGGACGGCGAGTAGTTTTATTGCCGCAGCATCCATCGCTTCTTTAAGCGCCGTTTTATTTTTATAGCCATGCTTTTCCGCTAGCGTAACGGCGTTTTTGCGGCGGTAGAGGATGTTGTGTCCTTCCCAGTTGCCGCTTTTCGTAACGGAGTAATAATCGCTGAAAGCATCGGTGAGGGCCTCGTCGGCCAGTACTTTACCGATCTCCTCCTGCGTCCAAATATAGGTAAGGCCTTCCTCGCCCTCGGTGTCCGCGTCGAGGGAAGCGTAGAAAGCGCCGTTTTTATCGGAGAGCGAGCTTTCGGTGAAGGCGATCGTTTGGCGTACTACTTCGGCGTAGCGTTCTTTGCCGGTGGCCTGGTAGGCATGGGCGTAGAGGCTCACGAGCTGGCCGTTATCGTAGAGCATTTTTTCGAAGTGGGGTACCTTCCAGGCGGCGTCGGTGCTGTAGCGGGCGAAGCCGCCGGCGAGGTGGTCGTAGATGCCGCCGTCGGCCATCTTGTCGAGCGTCAGGGTGATGGCGGCCAGGGTGGGCTCGTCTTTGGTGTAGAAATGCTGGGCCAGTAGGAACTCGTAGAGTACCGGCATGGGGAATTTCGGGGCGCCGGCAGCGCCGCCGTCCTTTTGGTCGATGGTGGTCAGGAACTTATCGGTGAAGGCGTTCACTTCTTCCCGGCTCAGCGTTAGTCCGGCGGTATTGTTGGGCGAGAAGGCGTTGCGCTTCACGATTTCGTCGGTCAGGCTGGTGGCGTATTCCTCCATTTTTGCGGGGTCGTCGGTCTTTAGTTTGCTGAACTGGTTGAGTACGTTGATCCACTGCTCGCGGGGGAAGTAGGTGCCCGCCCAGATGGGGCGTCCGTCGGGTAGGGCGATGACGTTGAGGGGCCAGCCGCAACTGCTCTGGCTGCTAAGTTGGCAGGCAGTCATGTAGACGTCGTCTACGTCGGGCCGTTCTTCGCGGTCCACTTTGATGCTCACAAAGTGCTCGTTCATCACGGCGGCCACGGTGCTGTCTTCGAACGATTCGTGCTCCATCACGTGGCACCAGTGGCAGGCGGCGTAACCTACACTGATGATGAGGAGCTTGCTTTCGGCGGTTGCTTTGGCCAGGGCTTCGTCTCCCCACGGGTACCAATCAACCGGGTTGCGGGCGTGCTGTAGTAGGTAGGGGGACTTTTGGCCAGCCAGGTGATTCAGGCCGCCTTCTGTTGCGGTTTCTCCACTCCTTATGCCTTTGTTTTGGGCGGGGCCGCAGGTGCATAGGAGGGTTATTAGAGCGAAGGACGTTAGGATTGGTAGTAGACGATTCATGGGGCTAAGGTACGGTGCTGTTTGGGAGGCTTGGGGCTATTCCATGGTTTGTATCTGGTGACGTAGACCTGTAACCAATGCGCTTACCAAATCTGCGTTTCTGAAATACAGGTTTCAGAAACGCAGGTTTGGTAAATTTGATTCACCTTTGATGTACGAAGTTTTACGGCAGATTAGAAGAGCTGAAGATGCTCAAGGAAGCAAAAGAGCGCAGCGCTTTTGGCTTGGAGGAAGTACAGGTGTAAGTGGGCTAAAAAACGGGTAGGGTGATTAGTTGCCCCCAAACTCTACCCCCGCCAACAAAACATTCTTGCCATGAAACGCTCCCATAACCCCCGGAAAGTCATACCGCGCCACAAGGCGCTCAAAGTCAAAATCAGTACCGGAGCGAACAGCTAGCTCCACCCCATCCAAATAAGCCCGACTATCAGCAACCCGCCGTTCCATCTCCACCCGATCAGTGGTGTGGTTGCCGTGGCCGGTGATTAGGACTTTGACCTCGCCAGAATGGATGATGGCCTCTAGCGTATTCAGGGTGGTTCGGTAATCCGCAAAGGAGTGGTAGACGTAGGGAAACTCTATATTACTCAGGTAATCTCCGATGATGAGGATGCCGCGGCTACGGTTGAAGGTAAGCAGCCCGTCGTAGTTGTGCCCGGGGGCTTGGTAGAAAACGTAATCGTCGTTACCGATTTTCATGTCTTGTCCTTCGCCGTTAATCGGATAGTTGATGACGGGGTAGCAGAGGGGGTAATCGCGCTGGACGTAGTATTCGTCGTCCCAGGCGATCGTTTGTTGCAGTTGTTTGTCCGCCTCCGGGTTGTCTATGAAGCGTTGACTGGCGATGGTCATAAAGCCGGGGAAAGCGCCGTAGCCGATGATGTGGTCGTAGTCGGAATGGGTAAGGAGGAGGTATTTACTCCTGTCCTTCCCGTGTAGCTCGGTGAATTGACGGATGTACGCCACTTCCGAAGGCAGCCAGTTGGGGTCTACAATCAGCAGATAATCGTCGGTTATCACGCAGGTACTGGTGGTACGGAATAGCTCAGACTCGAAGATGGTTAGATGGGAGGAGGTTAGCTGGTGCTTCATGGTGGGGTGAAGATACTCTGCGTGTGCAGTTGAGTTTAAGATTGATCTGGTGGGGTAAATAATTCTCGGTATTTGTACGGCGTCCCTTAGCGTAGCGAGGGGTAGAGCGAAACGGCGATAGCCATTTGCGTAACCTCTCGCTTATAGGTCGAAGTACGGCGGCGAAAAAGTCCCTTCTCCCCGGGAGAGGGGCCGAACGAAACGAGCATCCTCGTCTTCCAGCCCCTGCCTCATCTCCCTTTTCCCTAAGAGTAGGGCTGAGGAAGGTGTTTTTCCTCACCCATGATTTCTTATCTTTACGATCTAACTAAAGAAACTTTTAACTAACAACCGACAAATCCGGACAGCAGGAGAACCTTCTTCTCCACGATGATCGTTAGCACAGGTTCTTTTCTGGAGCTATGCCGACATAATCGCTATCTGGCATGGCTTCTTTCCCTGCCAGAGGATGATCGATGAAGTTCGATCGTACGGAAGAAGCCCGCTCCGCAGCCCGGCCGTTACGGAACCTCACTGAATGAAAGCGCAACTCCTCGCCCTGACTCTGCTCTGCGTCACCAACCTCGTCGCCCAAACGGACACCAAGCCAACCTTCGAACTACAACGCATCCACAACGAACCTTTCTTGCCTTCGCCCACGAAGACGCTCTGCGACTCCGGCCTGAACCCGATCTCCATCGTTAGTTGTGCCGGCGAAACGGCTGCCAATGGAGACAATAATCCGGTCAACGGTGCTTTCATGACCTGGCTGGCCACTGACTCGAACAACTTTTACTACAGCCGCATCTACAATGGCTCCGATACTTTTCAGATTGTGCGGGGAGGTACCAACTTAACCGTCTACGCTCCGAGTGAGCCCGACGGGATCTCCTACGAAGCTACGCTGAATATCGGTGGGAACTCCTCCAACCAGTGCCTCCAGCCGGGGACCTGGACCGTCCAGGTCTGGGATGTTCTGGACGACGACGGAGACCAGCTACCCGACCGCGACGCCGCCGGTAACATCATCGGCTGCTTCGTCCTCTGTGAATTCGACTTCCTTCCCTCCTGCCCGACCAACGACGATACCCGCTTCAACGTCGAAGTGGAGGACGTTGGGTGCAACGGCGATGGTTCCATCACCCTCTCTAGTTTTACCTCGCCCAACCTTTACTGCGTACAGGGCAACGGTACTGGCGCCACCTTCTCCTGGGCCGGCCCCAACGGTTTCAACAGCTCCGACCGGGTTATTACCGGCCTGGAGGCTGGAGCCTATACCGTGGAGGTCACTGATTTCTACGGCTGTATTTCCCGCTGGACTGGCGACGTCAGTACCCTGGCTCCCCTAACCGTCGACTGCTCAATACCCTCCACGCCGCCGTCTACCGTAGGTGGAACGGACGGGATGGCGGACATCAACATCACCAGCGGAACGGGTGATTATTCCATCAGCTGGACTGGCCCCGTCAGTGGGTCCATCAACAACGCGGTGGATGGTCTCAGCGTCATTACTGATCTACGGCCCGGCACCTACACCGTCACCGTCACCGATGAGGAGAGCGGCTGTACCGAAATGTGTACGGTCGTGGTGGAAGAACCGCCCTGTACGATCGACTTTACCGTGATGCTCGATGCCGATGGCAATGCCGTAGTCACCATTCTGGGGGGCATCCCGAACTTCACCCTGGCTTACGTAGGCCCCACCAACCAGCCGCCTTTTGGCCCTTTCGGCAACGAGGGCGTAATTGTTCCCGCAGACGATCTGGAACCCGGTGATTATGAGTTCGTACTCATTGAAGCCGACCGCTTCGATTGCCAGGCCTCCTTCTTCCTTACCATCGAACCGGTAGACTGCTCCGATCTGCAGTTCTCCGTTCTCGATATTCGCTCGCCGATGTGTGGCGGTACGGATGACGGCCTAATCGATATTCTTTACGAGGGTAATTTCTTGCCTAACATCGTCTGGACCGGCCCCGGCGTGGACGGTAGTCCTAACTCGATACTAAACGATCTCGGCCCGGGCACTTATTCCTTCGTAATCACCGACTCGCGGGATTGTACACGGGATTCGACCTTTACCCTCACCGCGCCACCCGAGCTCTTTTTCGATTGTGGAGCGGTGGATGAAACGTTGGCCGCCCTCAACAACGGCAAAATTGGTTACGCAGCTACCGGCGGAACCGGTCCGTTTAGCCTGGCTTACACTGCGATCGATCCCGACGGGAACCTCCTGCCCGATGGCGGCCCGATGCCCATCGCCGTACGCGATACGCTTCGAAACCTTGAGGCGGGGAATTACACACTCACCATTACGGACGCGAACGGCTGCACCAACGAATGCACCGCGATGGTCTCCGAACCCAACTGCTCGCTGGCGCCGGATTGTACGGTTACAAACCCGATTACGGCCGGCGGTACCGGCAGCGTTGCGCTTAGCTTCGACGGGGTTGCGGCCTGGAACGTCATGATTGCGGGGCCTCTAGATACAAACTTCGTTACCCCGAACGCTACGGTCGCTATCGACGGTTTGCCGCAGGGGGATTACGCGCTGAGCGTTTTTAACAGCGCTGGCTGCGTGGGTACTTGTTCTTTCTCGGTCGTGGGGCCGATGTGCGAGCTTAGCTTCACGGAGATGACGGAAAATCCAGCGTGTGTTGGTGGGGCGGATGGAGCGATTACGCTCATGATTAGTAACGCCGCGCCCGGTTTGGTGGTGGATTGGGACAACGATGCGTTTGATGGCATGACGGCGATTACCGGTCTCACGGCGGGTACTTATTCCGTTACGGTTACCGACCAGACGGGCTGCCCGGTAGCGCCGCAAACCTTTGTGCTGACGGATCCGGCACCGCTGACCGTTGACCTGAGTTTAGCTGAAGCGATTCTTTGCAACGGCGATAGTACGGCTGGAATTCTGGCTGCCGTTGTGGGTGGTATTGGTGAACTGAGTTATGATTGGTCGGTCAGTTCTTTGCCGGATACGAACCGGGTTTCCGGGCTGGTGGCCGGCAGCTATCACGTTTTGATAGCCGATGAAAATGGCTGCACTGGCCGCGATACGATTACTATTTCTCAGCCCGAATCATTGGAACTGGCCTGCTCGGCTACGGGCGAAACCGCGGCGGGCTCAACGGATGGTATCATTACTTTGTCCAATATGGGCGGGGACGCAGGTGCAGGGGGCGTTGTACGGCTGAGCGGTGACCTCGGAGACCGTTCCTTAACGGCCGGTACGGATACCACCTTCACGGCATTACCACCGGGGACCTACTCGTTTACCATCACCGACGCCAGCGGCTGTCGCGCTAGCTGCTCTGCTATCGTGAGCCAGGGGGGATGTGATGTTGCAGTGACGGTTTCTGCTACGCAGCCGGACTGTGACGCCGCTACCGCCGACGCCACTGCCAATGTCACCGACGCCAACGGCCTGGTCACTTACAGCTGGAGCACCGGCGCATTAAGCCGGACGGTTGACGACCTCGCCCCCGGAGACTACGCCGTCACCGTTACCGATGCCTTCGGGTGTGAAGCCCGGGCCGACGTGACCATCATTCCCTTCACCGACTTCCCCGTTCTCGAAGACCAGGAACTGTCCGCTGTCTGCGATGATGGTTGTACGGACCTGACGTTTACCATGTCCGGATCAGCTCCCTTCCAGTTCAGAGTACTGGTTGAACGGAGTGGGAACGTTTTCGGAGAGACCACCTTCAGTATTCCCGCTGCAGGAGCCGGTTCATATACTTTTTGCCCGGGAGATTTTGGATACCCGGATCTTCAGGGTTTTGCCGTAACCATCATCGACGTGACCGACGCTAACGGCTGTGGCCGTAATATTGGCACGGCGTTAGCTCCTATCGTCTTCCCCGCGGTGGTTTCTACCCTCGACACAACGATCTGCGCGGGCGATCAACTCGACTACTTCGGGGAGGTCTT
>JAPKCQ010000128.1 GCA_026421165.1 Lewinella sp.
TTCATTACTGTGCACCAGCGGCCGCGCCCACGTACCCCAAAAATCGGTCTAGTGCTCTACGCTTTGGCCCGTCCAAATCATAATCAATATGATTCGTAAAGTACTCCACAAGGTCAAAATCCGGATGCGGTGAAGAGAGCAACAATTGGAGTTCAGGCAAGTGCTCCATGCCTCCGCGCAAAGCGGCGTTGAAGGCTGCTTCAAAGTCAGGTTCAAGCGGTTTCACCGATACCCAAGCCGCAAAAACGAAGGGCAAACCGGTGTGTTTTTTCCATACTTCACCAAGGTCGTAGACATATTTAAACCTTTGTTCTAAGCCAATAGTCCGGTCACCGATGACCAGCCCGCCAGTGGTCCCGCCGATGCGGTCAATATAGCCTTCTTCAGCAGAAACCAACTTTGGTTTTAGTTGCCAGTATTCCTCCAGCAAAAGCCGTGTCAGCATCACCGAAGTACGGCTGTGGTGATCAAGGTAAATACCGGTCATTTCCTCAATCGGGACGTCACCGTAGATGCATACCGTAGCTACCGCACCGTCCGCACCAATACAATAGTCACTGATAATGTAGGCTTTCGGAAGCTCAGGAATCACCGCCACGGGAACCAGGGCAATATCCGCCTCTCCAGCCAGCAAACGACGAGCACATTCTGAAGGAATCGCAAGGTCCAATTCGAGTTCAGATTGAATGCTGGAGCGCAGTAAACCGTAAAGCAGTGGCTTAGTATTGAGGTAAGAAACAGCTACGACGCGGTGCCGAGGCCTCGTTTCTTCACCGATCAGGTTCTTATCTCGCAATGCTTCAAAAGTAGCTACCATTTCTCTGTATTGAGTTTCACCGGCAGGTGCGTCTGATCGTTCTGTAGATCAAACAGCCAGTTACCGTCTTCCTGCAGAGTGGCGCGCCAGAGGCCGGTATTACTGTGGGTCAGCTCGTTCATCCGGTCAATCGGGCGGCCCATCATTAGGCTCACAAGCCCGCACATGGCGCGGCCGTGAGAACAGATCAGCATAAGGTCTTCTTCGCGGTCCGGAAGGTGATCAATAAATTTGTGCAATCGCGTACCCATCTCACGGGCACTCTCTCCACCACCGATGCGGCCGTCGATTTCGCCGAGGCCCCAGCCGTCCTTTATCCTACTATATTCACTAATGGAAGCCTCCGTGCCCTTTGTCCCTTCGTGAGATCCCCAGCTCATCTCGTTTATTTCCAAGTGTCGCTCCCACGGGACGCCAGCGTCGATAAAGCCGGAAACGGTTTCCCAGGTTCGCTTCAAGCCGCTGGTCAAGACTACCTCAAAAGGTAAACTGCGGTATTTTTCAAACAGGTAGTTCCCTTGCATCCTCCCTGTATCGTTAAGACTAGAATCCACGCCACTGCCCTGGACAATGCCCTTTAGGTTAAAGTCGGTCTGGCCGTGGCGAAGAATATAAACTGTTTTCATTAAAGTGGTTTTATGAAGGGAGTTGGCGTCTGAATAATTAGCCGCAAAATAAGTAATACATTAGATTAACACCCCGGCTTCGCTTAAAAATTTCCCGTTTTAGCTAAGGTAGGAAGAGGAGAACACCAGAGTGATCGCTCGCCAGCCAGGGCCGGGTTCTTCCTATTTAGAGGCAGTCATTACTGGCTCATTACTTGACTTCTAGACAACTGGCAAGGAAGTATACCCCCGGTACTGCTTATCGTCGGCAAACTCAACATCCTTGAAGTCCTCAATCACATCGTAAAGTGTTCCACGCTCGATGGGATGACGACCGACAGAGCGTATCATTTTCACCAACGATTCCGTGCTAAGGGCCGGGTTTTGCTCTCCGCCCGCCATCGAGTAAATACGCGTAGTGTCGTCAATAGTTCCATCAATATCGTCTACGCCAAAGGCAAGAGACAATTGGGCGGTAGTCCGACCAATCATCGGCCAGTAAGCTTTGATGTGATCGAAGTTGTCGAGGTAAATACGGCTAATGGCGTAATTGCGCAGGTCTTCTACTACTGTGGACTCGTCAAGGTGACTCAGTTCGTTGTTTTTGTTCCGGAATTTCAGGGGTATGAAGGTCTGGAATCCCCCCGTCTTGTCCTGCAACTCCCGCAGCTTCTCCAGGTGATCAATCCGGTGCTTAAATTCTTCAATATGGCCGTACAGCATCGTTGCGTTGGAGCGCATGCCCAGCTCATGCCAGATTTCGTGAATGCGCAGCCATTCCTCTCCGGAGCATTTACCGCTGGCGATCTGGTCGCGAATTTCGGGGTGGAAGATTTCCGCTCCTCCGCCGGGCATAGATTGTAGTCCGGCTTCTTTCATCTGCGCCATCCCTTCTTCATAGCTGATCTTCGCCTTCTTGAAGATGTAATGGTACTCTACGGGCGTTAGCCCTTTCACGTGCAGGTCCGGGCGATGCTTACGGATGCGGCTGAACAGCTCGGCGTAGAACGCGACATCGTACTGCGGCAAGACACCACCAACGATGTGGACTTCAGTAACCGGCTTACCGTCGTAGCCTTTAATGATGTCCATAATATCATCCAGGCTATATTCCCAGCCGTCTTCCCGTTTCTTGATCAGGCGGCTGTAGCTACAAAAGCTACAGCTGTAAATGCAGACATTGGTCGGCTCCACGTGGAAGTTGCGGTTGAAATAAGTCTTATCTCCATGCTTACGCTCCCGGATATAGTTGGCCAGGGAGCCGAGATAACCTAGTGAAGCCTCATCATAAAGCAGCTGCCCTTCTTCCGAAGTGATCCGGTCGCCGGCATACACTTTCTCGGCAATCACCCGTAAACCGGTTGCTAAGTTTTTATCGCGTAAAATCGTTGAAATGGAAGGACTGCTCATATTCGGCTATTGAAGTTATGGGGATACAACGTTGGGAACAATTTCCAGTTTTTACTGAAAGTGAGTTTTTTCAAAATATTTCTAGGAGATTTAGAGAGAAAAACCGGTGATCATCGTTTGTTTCCCCTAATAGATTCTAACCACCACCAGAATAATTCTGCTCTCTGCCAATCGCCATTCTCGCCGGTACGAAAGGCTAACCAGGTCTCCGGGATCAAAATCACGCTTACGGGCTACGGAAACGGGTAGGTAGAATTTCAGTTCCTCCCCATCAACGGTTCGCAGCCTTATCCCTTTACTTCCCGGTTGGGTCATAAGCTCCCCGGAAGCCTTCCATACTGCTGGTGGTTCTGAAGTCATCGTTACCAGAGAATCCGCTACCGGCTGCTTAAGAGCGGTAAAGCGTGGTACGAGAGAACTCCGATCCGGGCGGCTATCCGACCAGTGAAATTCACGTTGTGCTTCTTTCGGTCGGATGGTGCGAAGTACCGGGCATACTTCCAGTAAGTCATCCACCAGCCATTCGGAGAGCAAATCACGCTGATCAGCGTTAGCGACAAGTAGGTTGTATCGTTGGCGGAGTATTTTTTCATGGCGGATGGCAACGGTTTCTAGACAACCCGGCGCTGAGGTCTCGGAAAAATCAGTGCCATCGGAATTAAGACAACTACATACTTCAACGGCCAGCGACCGCAGAAAATCATCCTGTGCCCTAAGCGGAGAAAAGAGAATAAGTGCTAAGAGAACAAATAGCTGTTGCATAGGACGAAGGTAAGTACTAGTACAGTAGAGCACTTCAGATAGACGTTATTGCTTTCGCCCAGGCCGATGTTGCGGTAATCGCCCACCCAGCGTCCTGAGACTGCAGTACTTTACCCTACAGGTTCTAGACCTTATAAGTAATTGAGATGGGAGTAGTAAGTTCCAGTCGGATAATCGCCGTTGTGAGTTTACCAGTCAGCCGCAAACCGTGAATTAGCGACAGATTTTCCTCCACCTTCGGGATGATGATAGCCTGGGAACCAGTCGTACCGTCAGCCAAAGCCTCGACCGGGATAAAAAAAGCCCACTGACCTTGGCAGGTCAGTGGGCTAATTATTCAGTTCACGTTTCCGTGAGTAGCGGAGCAATTACTTGGTTTCCACCTCTTCAAACTCAACGTCCTGAACGTCATCGGCTCCTTCAGAAGTACCTCCGGCATCGGCGGTAGCGTCAGCGTCAGCTGCATCTCCACCGGCTTCTTGCTGGGCCTGGTAAATATCCTGGCTGGCAGCATTCCAAGCGGCGGTAAGTGTTTCGGTAGCGGCTTCCACTTTAGCGAGATCCTCAGATTTATGGGCTTCCTTCAATTCGGCCATGGCCGTCTCGATGGCTTCCATTTTTTCTGCGGGAATCTTCTCACCGTACTCCTTTACTTGCTTCTCCGTTTGGAAGATGAGCTGGTCGGCGGCGTTGAACTTCTCGACACGCTCCTTAGCTTCGGCATCAGCATCGGCGTTGGCTTCCGCTTCGGCGCGCATGCGTGCGATGTCTTCTTCGCTCAGTCCGGTACCAGCTTCGATCTTGATGCTGGTTTCCTTGCCAGAGCCTTTGTCCTTAGCGGATACCTCTAGCAGACCGTCGGCGTTCAGGTTGAACGTCACTTCAATCTGAGGCGTACCACGGGGTGCTGGCGGGATATCTCCGAGAACGAAGCGGCCGATGGGGCGGTTGTCCTTACTCATGGAGCGTTCACCCTGGAGAACGTGGATTTCCACGCTCGGCTGGTTGTCTGCGGCTGTAGAATAAGTCTTAGACTTCTTGGAAGGAATGGTAGTATTGGCGTCGATCACTTTGTCGAACATACCGCCCATCACTTCGATACCGAGGCTGAGTGGAGTTACGTCAAGGAGAAGGACGTCTTTCACGTCACCAGAAAGAACACCACCCTGAATAGCTGCACCAATAGCAACAACTTCATCCGGGTTTACGCCCTTGTTGGGCTTCTTACCGAAAAACTTCTCAACGGCTTCCTGAATACGTGGGATCCGGGTGGAGCCACCTACGAGGATGACCTCGTCGATGTCAGAATTGCTTAGGCCAGCGTCCTTCATGGCCGCTTCGCAGGGCTTGAGGGTGCGCTGTACCAGTTCGTCGGCGAGGGCCTCGAACTTAGCTCGGCTAATTTTTACTACAAGGTGCTTAGGCACGCCGTCTACAGCAGTAATGTAGGGAAGGTTAACTTCCGTTTCCGTGCTGGCAGACAGCTCAATCTTGGCTTTCTCTGCGGCTTCTTTGAGTCGCTGAAGGGCCATCGGGTCCTTTGTTAGGTCGATGTTCTCCTGGCTTTTAAATTCACCGGCAAGAAAGTCGATCAGGACACGGTCGAAATCGTCACCACCGAGATGAGTATCACCGTTGGTAGACTTCACTTCGAATACACCGTCTCCGAGGTCGAGGATGGAGATGTCGAAAGTACCGCCACCGAGGTCATATACTACAATGGTCATGTCCTTCGAGCGCTTATCCATACCATAAGCCAGGGCCGCTGCCGTTGGCTCGTTAATGATACGGCGAACCTTAAGACCGGCGATTTCACCAGCTTCCTTAGTTGCCTGACGCTGAGAGTCGTTGAAGTAGGCTGGCACCGTTACAACGGCTTCGGTTACTTCGCTGCCGAGAAAATCTTCGGCGGTTTTTTTCATTTTTTGGAGCACCATCGCGCTGATCTCCTGGGGCGTGTAGAGGCGGCCGTCAATGTCGACACGGGCAACGCCGTTGTCTCCTTTAACGACTTTATAAGCTACGCGACTGACGTCGTTCGTAGACTCGTCAAAGCGCATACCCATAAAACGCTTGATGGATGCTACGGTGCGCGTCGGGTTAGTAATAGCCTGGCGCTTGGCGGAATCGCCGATTTTGCGTTCGCCACCGTCCAAGAATGCTACGATAGAGGGCGTGGTGTTGCGACCTTCTTCATTATAGATCACGGTGGGCTCGTTGCCCTCCATCACCGCCACGCACGAGTTGGTTGTACCTAAATCGATACCAATAATCTTACTCATGTGGTTGTTTATTTAATGGTTGTAAGTTGAAAATTTTGTCGGCTATCTAAAGCAACTCTTGTGCCGTATGCCAATGTTCGTGGTACGGGTGCCAGTTTTTCCGTCGTATGCTGGTACAACTGACGGGATTGACGAGCATGACTTATTCTTACGACATTTTGGCAGACGCTGGCGCGGGTGCAAGGAACGTTGGAAAGCATTATCCCGGTCGAGACCTTCCATACCTCGACCGGGACAATGAAACCTATGAGCGGCAAAAACCGTTACTCCCCCATCATGGCATCAGACAAAGAATTACAAGACCTACGCGACGCCCTGAGGGCAAGCTCCGATAACGCCTACATCCGCCGTCTGCTGATTAACAAGCTACGTGGCCTCGCTGGTCACGAAACAGAGCTGGAAAGCGAGATCAACATCCTGATGAAGCGCGAGCCGCATGACCTGGACCTGAAGGAAGCCCTCATTGAAGTCTACCACGCCCAGGGAAAGAACTCCGCCTGCCTCATTATTTTCGAAGAGCTCGGCCATCCGGAAATGATTACCCCCGAAACCCGCCTCATCATCGCCCGTTGCTACCTGAAAGATGGCGACCAGGAACGCGCAGGCATGCTTTACCGCAGCGCCCTGGAAGATAATATTCTTTTGGCCGACGAAGAGCTTGACCAGGCCTTTCGCCAAACCTCCGCCTTTGAATCCGACGACTTTAGTTTCGAGTTCGACGATGAGGAAGACGACCGCCTATTCAGCAAGCCAAACACGGACTTCAGCGACGTCGGAGGTATGGAGGCCGTTAAGCGAGAGATCGACCTGAAGATCATCCAACCACTACAGCACGTCGAGCTGTACCGCAGTTACGGTAAAAAAGTCGGTGGCGGTATTCTATTATATGGCCCTCCCGGCTGCGGCAAAACCTTCATCGCCCGCGCCACGGCCGGCCAGATCGATGCTAACTTCATCAGCGTTGGCCTCAACGACATCCTCGACATGTGGATGGGCAACAGCGAAAAACAGCTCGCTTCCTATTTTGACCTCGCCCGGGAGAAGAAACCCTGCGTCCTTTTCTTCGACGAAGTAGATGCTCTTGGCGCAAAACGCTCAGACATGAAGCAAAGCGCCGGTCGTAACGTAATCAACCAGTTCCTCGCCGAGCTCGACGGCATCAGTTCCAACAACGACGGGCTGCTCATCATCGGCGCTACGAACGTTCCCTGGCACCTCGACACCGCCTTCCGCCGGCCCGGCCGCTTCGACCGGATCATCTTCGTTCCGCCACCCGATGCCACCGGCAGGGAAGCCATCCTGAAACTCAAAGTAGAAGGCAAGCCCCAAGAAAACATCGACTTCGCCAAAGTAGCCAAACGGACCAAAGACTTCTCTGGCGCCGACCTGAACGCCGTCGTCGACATCGCGGTGGAGGGCATCCTGGAGGAAGCCATTAAAACCGGTCTCCCCCGCCCCATCACCACCAAGGATCTGCTCCGGGGAGCAGAGCAGCACCGCCCTTCTACCTCGGAGTGGTTTACTACCGCGAAGAATTATGCTATGTTTGCTAATAAGGGTGGCTTGTACGATGACATTCTTCAGTACCTCAAGTAGCGGGTTGGTAAGTCGATAAGTTGCTGCCGTAAGTACCATTTGCGGCGCTGCACTTACTTACCTTAAGCGAACGCGCAAAGCAAAAAAGTGGTAACAGCGATAGCAACTCAGTAACCCACCAGCTCAAAAACGCACTCTGCATCCTGCGTTCGCGCCAGAACATTAATTAATTCGCTCGAAACCATGCCTGTCACACCCATTTCGCCTACCCCATGCGGTAGCAACTCAGTGGCTCACTAACTCAGCAACTCAGCACATGCAACTAAACGCCCTGATAGAGCGCCTCCACCTACTCCAGTCGCAAGCCCGCTGGCAAGAGAGCCGGACCCTGCTGGAAACGTACCTAGCGGACCATCCAGACGAGCCAATCGCTCAGCTCTACTACCTCAACACCCTCTCCAATATGGGCGAGAAAGAACGGGCGCGCGAGCTAATCGGTCCACTACTGAGCGAAAACCCCGATAATCCGATGGTACTCCGCCTAGCCGCCATCATCGAACTCAACGATAAGAAGCCGAAGATCGCCGAACAGTTCGCTGGCCAGCTCATGGAAATGGACGCCGAAGACGACGACGCCTACACCCTAATGGCCAAAGCTAAATTGGACCAGCGTAATTACGACGCGGCCCTACACTACACCAACGAAGCCCTCGCCATCAACCCCCAAAACACCGAGGCGCTCAATATGAAAATCTACATCGGCGGCTTTCTCGGCAAAACAGACACCGAAGAAACCATCGCAGAAGCCCTCCACATCAACCCGGAAGACAGCTCGACGATCGCCAACCATGGCTACCAACTCCTCCGGAACGGCAAGGTTGAAGAAGCATTGGAGCGCCTGAAATACGCCCTCAGCCTTAACCCCGCCAACCAACTCGCCCGCTTCGCGATGCTGGAGGCACTAAAAGCGAGGTTCTTGCCCTACCGACTGTACTTCAAGTACCAGGAAGCGATGGCTAAAATGTCTGGCGGCGCAAGTTTTGGAATTATGATCGGTCTCTGGTTCGGCGTAAATTTCCTCAACCGTCAGGCGTCGGCCAACCCCGAATACGCACTCTACATCATGCCGGTTGTGTACATAATAGTCTTTCTCTTCCTGATGACCTGGATCATTGACCCACTGATGAACTTCTACTTGCTGACCAATAAGTATGGTCGGCTCCTACTGGATAAAGACGATAAACTGATGGCAAGCCTGGTGGGCGGATCCTTGGGAATGGCCGCTTTATCATTGGCTGTCTTTTTGATTACCAGCTATTCGAGTTTCCAGCTCTTCACCGCTGCATTCGTACTCCTTACTATTCCATTGGGTAGTTTCCTCCGGCCCAAGCGGAAGCAGCCCCGGCAGCTACTTACCTTATATACCGGAGCGCTGGCTGCCTTTGCGCTCTTTGGCATTCCGCTGGGCTCTTCGCTGCTGATTAACCTGGCGTTATTTGGTTTGCTGGCTTATCAGTTCATCCTCAACGGGATGATGGTTAAAGAGCATGGGCGGACCTTTGGGGAGTAATATTACCCCGGTCGAGTCCTTCCAGGGCGAGCAATACCCTTTCGAAGCAGCAAGACACATGATGTCTTTGGTCGCTCCGCGACCCGGTAGCTCGGCCTGGAGGGACTCAACCGGGATAATATTATGCTTTCAAGATGGCCGCCGCCAACTCCGCTAACTCTTCCGGAGTATTATAACAATTGGGTGAAACCCGCACGGCATCCCCCCGGTAACTAACGAACAATCCTCGCTGCTCAAATTCTGCGGCAAGGCGAACAGCATCAATGCTTTCAGGAAGCCGGAGCCCGATCAAATGATGTGCTCGCTCTGCCGGTAATTGAATCCCTGCTTTCTCCAACAACGGCTCAATGCCCGACCAAAGTCCCGCGCAGTACGTCTGGATATTTTCCGGGCCCCAGGCGTTGACCTGCTGCAAGGCGGTCATCTGCATCGGCCCCATCAGGAAGTTTGAATGTTCGCCGACGGAGTAACGGCCGGCTAGCGGACGGTAATCATCCCGGTAATTCACCAGGTTACGGAAGTCTTCGCTACCGGCCCGGTTGATCCAGTTCTCCTCAATTGGTGAGCCGTTGTCCATCCGTTCGCCGTAGTAAGCGTAGCCGCATCCGTAAGGGCCCATGAGCCATTTGTAGCCTCCGGTGCAGAGTACGTCGGGGCGGATATCCTGGACATCGAATGGGTATGCGCCGAGGGACTGGGTTCCGTCGATGACAAGCCAGGCATCCACTTCATCGGTACGAATACGGATGGCTTTGAGGTCAAAGACTGCTCCATCAGCCCAGTGGATATTAGCGATGGCTACAGCTGCGGTGTGTTGGTCTACGGCAGCGAGGACGCGATCGCTCCAACGATCAGCAGCACCCGCTTCGGGCCGGGCGACGACGCGTAATTCGGCACCGGCCTCCTGACATTTTACCGCCCAGGAATAATAGTTGCTGGGGAACTGGTCTTCAACGACGATGACGTTCTGGCCCTTACTCAGCGGAACATTCTTCGCAGCCGTGGCGACGCCGTAACTGGCGGCAGGAATCATCGCTACCCGCTCCGGTTCGGGACAATTGATGAGTTTTGCGAACTCTTCTTTAATGGTCTTTACGGTGCTGAAAAAAGCGGGAATGGGCATTCCAGAATGTTCCTCACGCCACCAGAGCGCGTGTTTTGCCGCCGCGGCTACTGATTTTAATTGTGGCGAGCGGCTGGCACCGTTGAGGTAGCCGACAACGGCTTTTTCGGGAAAGAGGAAGCGCTGGTTAGTGAGTTCAGACATTTTGCCAGCAAAGTACGGAATCAGGTTGTGACAGCGGCTGGCCGGATCGAACCAATGTCCAGAAATTCAGGTTCCACCGCTAGACTTTGTGTTTGCTTTTAGAAAGCCCGCACTAAAGGTCTAACGACCTAAGGAACGTCGATTTAATAACTGTCCGATTTTCGGCCTGGCGTTTTTGTTCCTACGTTCTCAAAAAATCCTTTGCGTAGCCTTAGCTACGGAAATAATTTTTTGTGCGCGTAGGGGCAAAATAAGACGGCTGAAAAGCGACAGTTATTGAATCGATGTTCCCAAAGAACTAATTTGACCGCCTAGCCCAGAAACTCAGTTTGTGCGATAGCTAACTCAGTGACTCAGTAATTGGGTAACTTTGCGGTTTCCGACCAAAAAGCCGCCAAATGAAATCTTCCCTCGACCAATTAGTATCCGACAGCCGCATCTGGGTCTACGGTGCCGAACGTGCCCTAACCGAAGCTGAAACGACGACCGTAAAAACACGCGTCCAGGAGTTCGTAGCCGGCTGGGTCAGCCACCGCAATGAACTCAAAGCTGGTGCCGACGTCCTGTACAACCGCTTTCTGGTGGTAGCCGTAGACGAAACCGAGGCCGAAGCCTCCGGATGCTCCATCGATGGCTCCGTTCGCTTCATCCAGGAACTCGGTGCTGAGCTAGGCATAGATTTTTTCAACCGTATGCGCTTCAGCTACCGCGACGATAAGGGTAATATCCACACCGTCGGCCGCGACGAATTCAAGAACCTGTACAGAAGCGGTCGCCTGGAGAACGATACCATCGTTTTCGACCCCCTCGTCAAGGAACTCGGCGAACTTAGGCAGATATTTGAACGGCCTCTGGAGGATAGCTGGCACTCCCGCATGGTTTAGTTAGGCGGCTTTGCCTTTTAGACGCTGCGCTTTTAGACGGCTTTGCCTTTTAGACGCTGCGCTTTTA
>JAPKCQ010000445.1 GCA_026421165.1 Lewinella sp.
AACAACCCTAAGTATTCGTCACCACCTTCCGTCATCGCTGATACGGTGCTAAAGATCATGAAATCCAAGCGTCCTAAAACAACTTATGAAGTAGGGAAGACGTCTAAACAAATAATATGGTCAAGGAAATTATTATCAGATAGAATCCTAGACAAAATGATGCTTAATTTTTTAAAATCGTAAAGTAAAAACAATGAAACTCATAGAATACAGTGTCCAGTGGGCAAAAGGAGAAATGTTTGAAGGTATGTGTATCGCCATACTTGGTGTTGTAACCCTGCTGTGTACTTTTTTGGTACACCGCTACGGTACGACTGTAAACGCCAGAGCGTTACTCCTTCCTTCGTTCATTTTCGCCTTGCTTTTCATGGTACTTGGAAGCTATATGATGTACTCGAACAACCATCGAATTACTACCTTCCAGACAGCTTACGAAGCCGATCCGCAGGAGTTTATCCTCGATGAAAAAAAGCGTGTTGAGGACTTTCAGATTATGTACCCCGCTTCCCTGGCGATTAGTGCGGTATGCTTTATCGTTACCCTTCTGGCATTTGCTTTTTCCGAGAGTGCTACGTTTCACGCTACGGGTTTAGCCCTTTCGGCTTTCGGATTATCCCTAATCATTATAGACTATTTTTCAAAAGAAAGAGCTCATATATATTACGAGTACATCCTCAACCATCTGTAATGAGCAAGATACTACACGTAGAAAGCATAAGTGAGATGCACCGTCTGCTACAAATAGACAAACCCGAGCACCCTTTGATTTCCGTAGTCAGACATAGTCCGAGAATGAACCTGAATTTCGGAAGGGATATTCGAGTTAGTAATCACTTATAATTTATGTCCTTGAAGGAAAACATCCAAGGTGTTTTCCAGTACGGTAGAAAGTCCTACGATTTTCAGGAAGGGAGCTTAGTTTTTATGCGTCCTGGGCAGGTTTCCACAAGTTCCGGAAACCCCCAAGCAGACCTGGAGGGCTGGAGTATTTTTTTCACCCCGACTTGATTCGATCTTACGTGAAAAACATGAATCGGGAGTTGCTGGACAGTGATTTCGTTCATCCATCAACCGGCACAAGCGCTGCATACCAGCTGGGGGACGGATCGTATTTGGGGGCGGATTGGAATTCTAACGACGGTTTCTGTCCTTCATACCTAGGTCATTGTGTTATTCAAGGTCATAAAGAGTCGTACCCACAAGCCGTCGGCGACTAAAGTATTACATTGCTTTGAAATTAAGTTAAACCATGTCCACAAGAAGAAAATTTCTTCACCAGTTTCCAGCGCTGCTGGCCGCCCCGGTGTTAATTCCCCAAACTCCTCAGGGCACCGTTCTTACGGTACCAAAACCAGGATTCTCCGCCAACGACCAGATCAACCTCGCCTGCATCGGCATGGGTATTCAGGGCTTTAATGATGTGAATGCGGCCCTGGATAATCCCGGCATAAAGATGGTTGCTGCTTGCGATTTATACGATGGGCGGCTGGTACGGGCGCGAGAGGTTTACGGCGACGATATTTTCGTTACCCGCGATTACCGGGAGATTCTTTCCCGCAAAGACGTGGACGCCGTCATCGTGGCCACTTCCGATCACTGGCACGATACCATTACCATCGCGGCATTAGATGCGGGCAAGCATGTTTATTGCGAGAAACCGCTGGTGCAAAGTTTGGATGAAGGCAAGGCGGTGCTGGAAGCTGAGCAACGCAACCCCGGAATTTTGATCGTCGGCAGCCAGGGCGTTAGTTCCATCTTGACGGAAAAGGCTCGGGACATCTACCAAAGCGGAGAACTGGGTGACCTGGTCATGGTCGAGACCTTCAACGATCGCTTCAGCGCTATGGGGGCTTGGCAATACTCCGTCCCCACCGACGCTTCGCCGGAGACCGTTGACTGGGACACCTTCCTGAAGGACACCAAAAAAATGCCCTTCGATGCTACCCGCTTTTTCCGCTGGCGCAATTACCAGGATTACGGAACGGGGGTTGGCGGCGATCTCTTCGTCCACCTCTTTTCCAAAAGTCACCGAGTGTTGGATTCCATGGGCCCAAACCGGATTTTCGCCACCGGCGGTCTCCGTTACTGGGAGGACGGGCGCGATGTTCCCGACGTATTCATTGCCAGCTGCGACTACGGCAAGCAGGCTGGCCACCCAGCCTTTAATATGCAGCTCCGGGTCAACTTCGTGGCGGGCGGTGGCGGTGGTTCTAAAACCCGACTGATCGGAACGGAAGGCAGCCTGGACCTGGGCTGGAACTCCATCACGCTAAAACGCAATAATCTCCCCGCCGCGCCTGGCTACGGAGGTTGGGACACCTTCGATACTTTCGCCGAACCGCAGCGCAAGGAATTTGAGCAATGGTATAAAGCGAAATACCCACCCGCAATACCGGAGGTGGAAGGCCCGAAAGAATGGACCTACCAGACGCCGGAGGGTTATTCCGGCCATGCCCATCATTTCAACAATTGGTTTACGGCCATCCGGGAAGGAGGTAAGGTGGTGGAAGATGGAGCGTTTGGCTTCCGGGCGGCGGCGCCTTCGTTGGCGGCTAATGTTAGTTACTTTGAGAAAAGGGTGGTTGATTGGGACCCGGTG
>JAPKCQ010000010.1 GCA_026421165.1 Lewinella sp.
CCCGCGTAGCCATAATCGGAGCCGGTTGCTCCGGTATCACGGCCTTAAAGAACTGCCTTGAGAAAGGCCTGCCTACGGTATGCTTTGAAGCGGGAGCCAATTCAGAAGCTTAGCCTCCGCTTTCAGGTCGGCCGGTACGCTGACTACGGCCTTGAGGAACCAGCCGAGCCGGTAACCCGTAGCCACCCGACGCTTAACTCTGAGCGGCTCTACAAAATCCGCCACGGTAAGGTCCATCCTCAACGGGGTGTGGAGAAGGTGGAAGGCAAACGGGTCTTCTTCAAGGACGGCCGCGAAGGAGAATACGACACCATCGTAGCGGCTACCGGCTACAAAATTACTTTCCCGTTCTTCAACGATGACATAGTCAACTACGAAGAGGCCGATCGTATTCCACTTTATCTGCGGATGTTCCACCCGGAACAGCCTACGCTTATCTTTATCGGCCTGTTCCAACCCCAGGGCGCCATTTGGCCGCTTAGTGACGCTCAGGCACGGCTGGCTGCCGCTTATCTCGCGGGAGAGTACCAATTGCCAGGTAACTTGGCGGCGTTATCCGAAGCCGATAGTAAGCACATCGAACAGGAGTTTACGCGTTCTAAACGGCATACCATTGAGGTGCACTACCATCCGTTTTTGAGGGCGTTGAAGCGAGAATTGAGGAAGACGGAAAAGCGAGAGTTATCGAATTGACGTTCTTTAGTATAGCCGTTTTCTTCCGGGTCATCATTTTTCGTAAGGGGAGCCAGAGAAAAAATATCCACTGGAGGTTGTAACCGCGGAGTATAATCGGGAGCGAATCTAATGCCCTCAATAACGCTGCCTTCCGCTTCCGTATGACTTCTTTTCAAGCCCGGACAACGTTAACCTTAAGTTGTTCAAGATGATAAATGCACGGGTTTTCCCGTGCATAGGACTTAAGTTTTGCTGAACGAAAGACATACACCAGTCTTTTGGTCTTTAGTAATTGATCAGCCGAATAAGGGCTGAACCCGTCAGCAATCAGTAAAATTGGTTGAAAACCACCGGTTAAAACAGCGCGTTGGTGCCTAGGTAAATGGGGGAGAGCAACCAGCCGGCTTCAGTAATAAGCTGGACATACTTCTCGCTGCCCATTTCCCGAACCAGTTTGAAGATCAGCCACAGGCTAAGCAAACCGATGATCGGTACCGGTATTTTAGCTGCCCAGATCGTGCCGCCGAAAACGAGTTGGCTAATACCTGCTACCCAACTAATTATTAGTTGTTAGCGAATACCGCTCACCCCGAAAGAGGAGGTCAGACTGCCCCCTTCTTTTCTCGTCGGTATCAAGCGCGTTCTTAAAGTAGATATCTGCTTCAAAGACGACTTCGTTGTTTGGGTAAGTGACCTCCACCATTTTGCCGTGCCCGGGCTTTCCACTTACTTGGATGTTGCCAGAGGTAATCAGGCGATTGCCATTGGGCAGCGCGTCTACGTCGCTGGTGGTGGGGGAGAACATGTCCAGACCGCGTTCTTTGCCGTACTGCCATACCTGGGTAATTGTCCGGTTGGCTTCGTCAATTTTGTACTCTACGGCACGGGAGTAAGTCGGCTTAGATTCGAAGTTTCTGCGCAGGCCGTTGTCGAACAACAGGAGGTTACCATTGGGTAGTAGGTTGAGGGCGTGCTGGCCGGTGGGCCAGTCGAAATCTTCGGCCGAAACTTTTCCTTGCTGGACTTCGTCGGGGTAAAGCTCCCCCGTAGCATTGGTGGCGGCCAGGAGGTAATCGGTGGTATTAAGGCCTTTGCCATCAAAACCCGCCTGGCCCCAGGCTACGTGCGGAGCCAGAATCCAGCGCAGCGAATTGTCGGGTCCGACTTTTGCGACTCCCTGCTTGCTTCCTGAGACAAGTACGGAGTTGTCCCGCGAACTTATAGCGATGGAGTTTACGTGAAACCAGTCGGTGGCGGGGTCCATGCCGTAATCTGCAGGAAAAATATGGCGGTCTACTTTAAAGTACTTCCGCATGTCCCATTCCTTGGCGGTACGGTTGGTCATCCGGTCCCAGATTATGGCGTGGTCGAAACGGGTGGGGACTTTTCTCCCTTCGCTCATTACGTAGCTGCCTTTCTTTGAGCCACCCATCAGTAGCATCCCGTTGGGCATCTCAATGATTTCGTGCTTGCCCGCATTGCCCCGCATTTGCTCCTCCCTGATGGTTTTACCGAGGTCATTTACTTCGAGAAGTTTGATCCAGTTAAGGTAAAGCCAGTTACCGTTCTTCAGACGGTAAGTGGTGTAGGTGATCTGCTCCTGTTCGCTCATGTCCATGAACCAGCGGATGACGCCCTGATTGTCGAACATCACGGTGTAAGGGAGAAACTTGCCGTTATTGGCGAGTAATAGATCTACGAGGTGAAAGCCTGCTTCCATCTTGTCCGGCTGAAGGGTCGTGACGTCGATGGTGGGGAAACCGGTGGGCAAGGCATTGGTGGCTACAACCGCAGTCCCACTATATTCTTGTTTATCCTCTGTGGTGAGCGTGATTTTAAGCACATTCTCGCGACCGGGGTAGAGGCCGAGAACCGGTACCTCCCGGAAATTTAGGTAGTCCAAAAATTCAAGTTTCACGGGTGTCTCGCCGGGTACGGTAACGGTAAGCTGGCAGGGCTGCTCGGTACGAACTTGTAGGACTGCACCCAGCGGGACGCGGCCGTGAGGATTTAGCGTGACTTCCACCGGGCTCTTGAGGATGTCCTCCAGGGCGGAAGGTCCTGAATTGCAGGTACTGAAGGCGACAAATACAAGGGTGGAGACCAGTAGTAATGGAAGGCGTAAAAACATGCCAAATTTCGGTTTACTTAAGAACATTACAAATTTAGCTGCCGTGCGTTCGTTGCCTGGTTATAGCTTAACCAATAGGTGTAATCTTACGCCGATATGACAATTATAATATTTCTTGGTAGGAGACACATAACTTCATGGGTACCCAACTCGTGGGACGATTTTTTCCTGACGAACCCGCTTCGCGAAGCCCGTCAGGAAAAGTATTCGTCAGGCAAGCGGTTCCAGAATACGGTCATGCTTTTCAAACCCGGTAGACCTAATTGTCTGGATGGTCTCTGTCCAAATTTAATGACAATCGTTTTAGTGCTTGATTTCTGCATTACAACTCTTTTACCTTGTAAATTAGTTACCGGTGGAACCCAAAAACCCTCCATTGCACCCGCGCCCGCGCCCCTAATTTCTGGAAAGTAATAAAGTGGTCCAGAACTTGATTCGGGACCTTAAAAAGATCGCCGCCGTTGCAACTCCCACTCCCACTCCCTATCTTCGCCAGCGAAAATTCGCTAGACAGCCTTTAACCCAGCGGCAACTCATAGCGTTACTCGTTTACACAACCATCATCATGCAACACCGAATAAAAAAAGTCGCCGTACTCGGCTCCGGCGTAATGGGCTCCGGCATCGCCTGCCACTTCGCTAACATTGGCCTCGACGTGCTCCTGCTGGATATCGTACCGTTCAACCTCTCCGACGAAGAGAAAAAGGACCCAGTAAAGCGTAACAGCCAGGCCGTAAGCGCACTGACCGCCGCCATCAAGTCCAAACCAGCACCACTCTTTAATAAGGACTTTGCCAGCCACATTACCACCGGTAACTTCGACGACGACTTCGAGAAAATCGGTGATTGCGACTGGATTATTGAAGTTGTGGTCGAGCGCCTCGACATTAAGCAGCAGGTCTTTGAGAAGGTAGACAAGTACCGTAAGGCTGGCTCGCTCGTCACCTCTAACACTTCCGGTATCCCGATCAAGATGCTCGCCGAAGGACGTTCTGCAGATTTTCAGAAGCACTTCTGTGGCACCCACTTTTTCAACCCGCCGCGTTACCTGCGTCTCTTTGAGGTGATCCCCCACGCGGGCACCGACCAGGGCGTTGTGGATTTCTTCATGCACTACGGTGACGTTTACCTCGGCAAGCAAACCGTACTCTGTAAGGATACCCCCGGCTTCATCGGCAACCGCATCGGCGTAATGTCTGGCGTACAAATGATGGACCTGACGGTGAAGTACGACATGACCATCGAAGAAGTGGACGCCATCACCGGCTCTCTCATCGGCCGGCCAAACACCGCGACCTACCGCCTACAAGACCTCGTTGGTATCGACACCAGCGCCAAGGTTTCCGCCTTCGTGATGATGAACGTTACCGACGATGAGTACATCGACACGGTGAAGACCAAGGAACAGCCGGCCTTCATGAAGTTCATTCTGGAGAATAAATTCTACGGCAACAAATCCGGCCAGGGCTTCTACAAAAAAACCAAAGAGCGGGATGAGAACGGCAAGTCCATCATCCACGCCCTCAACCTGAAGACGCTGGAGTACGCACCGGCCACTCGCCCCCGCCTTGCCATCGGCAAAGCCAAGATGATCGACGATATGTCCCGCCGGATGCAGAGCATCGTTGGGGGAGACGACCGCGAAAGCAAGTTTCTTCGCGAATACTACGCCGGCCTAATCGCCTACTCCGCCAACCGCGTACCGGAGATCGCTGACGATCTGTACAGCATCGACGACGCCATGCGCACCGGCTACTTCTGGGAGTATGGCCCCTTCGAGACCTGGGACCAGATCGGTCTGGCTGCAGGCATCAAAATGATCGAGGAGACCGGCGGGAAGGTGGCCGACTGGGTCCTCGACATGCAGAAAGCCGGCCACGATACCTTCTACAAAGTGGAAGGCGGCAAGCGGATGTTCTACGACCAGGCAAGCAAGAGCTTCAAGCCGGTACCAAGCCTCGAGAACTACATCATCCTGGATACCCTCCGGGAGAACGCACCGATCATCAAGAACGATTCAGCGACCGTCCACGACCTGGGCGACGGTGTAATGTGTGTGGAGTTCACCTCTAAATCCAACTCCATCGACGACGCCATCGGTCAAGCGATTTCTGACGCCATCGATAAGGCGGAGGAAGAAGGCTGGGCTGGCGTCGTGATCGGTAACAACGCTAAGAACTTCACCGTAGGTGCCAACCTGATGAACGTCGGGATGATGGCCATGCAGCAGCAGTACAAAGAACTAGACGTCCTCATCGACGGCTTCCAGCAGCTGAACATGAAGATCAAGACCTGTAAGGTGCCCGTCGTGGTCGCTACCCAGGGCTACGTCTTCGGCGGTGGCTGTGAAATCAGTATGCACGCCGATGCTGGTGTTTACGCTGCGGAGAGCTACATCGGCCTCGTGGAGGTTGGCGTGGGCCTCATCCCCGGCGGCGGCGGAACGAAGGAACTCGCCCTGCGCGCTTCCGATAAGTTCTTCGAAGGCGACGTAATGATGCCGACGCTTATCGACGCGTTCCAGACGATCGCTACGGCGAAGGTCTCTACCTCCGCCTCCGAAGCGTACGATTTTGGTTACCTTATCGAAGGCAAAGACTTTGTGGAAACCAACCTGCAGCGCAATATTGGCGAAGCGAAACGCAAGGTGCTTGAACTCTCTCGTGAGTACATAGCTCCGAGCATCCGCCAGGACATCACCGTTCTTGGCCGCGCCGGACTGGCCGCCCTCTACACGGCGATCAACGAATTCAAACTCGGCAAGTACATCTCCGAGTACGACGGGATTGTAGCTGGCCACGTGGCCAACATTCTCTGTGGCGGCGAACTCACTCAAACTACGCTGGTGAGCGAGCAGTACCTACTGGACCTCGAACGCGAGGCCTTCCTTAGCCTGCTGGGCAACCAGAAGACGCTGGAACGGATTCAGTATACGCTGCAGAATAACAAACCACTTAGAAACTAGAAGCTAGGAACTAGGGGGACTAGCAACTAGCTCCCTAGTCTCTAGCTCCTAACTTCTAATCTCCCTTAACTCAATAATTAAAGCACCAGAAAATGGAAGCTTACATAGTAAAAGGATACCGCTCCGCCATTGGCCGCGCCAAAAAAGGAGGATTCAAAAACTACCGGTCCGACGACCTCGCCGTGGACGTGATCAAGCACCTCATGAGCACCGTTCCTGAGCTGGACCCAAAGCTGATTGACGATGTGATCGTCGGCTGTGCCAACCCGGAAGGGGAGCAGGGTTTACAGATCGGCCGCCTCATCGCAGCGCGTGCGCTTGGTAAGGAGGTGCCTGGTATTACCATCAACCGTTACTGTGCCTCCGGTCTGGAGTCCATCGCAATGGCGGTGGGTAAGATCAAGGCTGGTTTTGGGGACATTTACCTCGCTGGTGGTACGGAGAGCATGAGCCAAATCCCGATGACGGGCTATAAACTCAGCCCCAGCTACAAAGCTGCGATGGACAATCTTAACTACCACGTGAGTATGGGTAAAACGGCCGAGGCCGTCGCCAAGAAATACGAGGTTACCCGTGAGCAGGCCGACGCCTTCTCCGTCCGCAGTCATGAAAAGGCTGCTGCCGGTATCGACGCCGGACACTTCGATGGTCAGATTGTACCCGTTGAGGTGGAAGATATTTACGTCAAGGATGGAAAAATGGTGAAGTCCAGCCATACCGTATCGATGGACGAAGGTGTCCGTCGTGGAACTAGCATGGAGGGTTTGGCCCGCCTGCGCACGGTCTTCCAGCAAGGGGGTGTAGTGACGGCCGGTAACTCCAGCCAGACGTCCGACGGTGCCGCCTTCACTCTGGTGATGAGCGAGCGCATGGTGAAAAAACTCGGCCTGGAGCCGATCGCGCGTCTTGCCAGTTGCTCTGTAGGCGGCGTTGACCCGCTGTACATGGGCATCGGCCCCTGCATAGCCATCCCGAAAGCGCTGGAACGCGCCGGACTGAAACTACAGGACATTGAGCAAACGGAACTCAACGAAGCCTTCGCCACCCAGGCGCTGGCCGTCATCAAAACGCTGGGTATCGACCCCGAAACGGTGAACCCCAACGGTGGTGCTATCGCTCTGGGCCACCCGCTTGGTTGTACCGGTGCTAAGTTGACCATCCAGCTGCTGGATGAGATGCGCCGCCGTGATCAGCGCTACGGTATGGTTACCGCTTGTGTTGGTGGTGGACAGGGTATTGCTGGTATTTTTGAGCGGTTGAGCTAGCCACTGTTCTGCAGTATTTGTGCTGCACCGTAATAAACAAAGAAGCCCCAGGACCTTTATTGGTTTTGGGGCTTTTTTATGTTAAGTCATGGTGGAACCGGCACGCTCGAGCTGTTGCTCCCTATTTTGATTTGCGCTTAAAATTTAACAACTAGGAATTAATACGGCGTTTAGCAGCGTCTCTAGGATTGAAATTGGCTAATTTTACTGGCTATGATTTAATCTTTAGTTACGCATTCTGGAATCACTTGAATGGACAACTGTTATTTCTTTCAGCCTTAACGGCTTGTTACCTTGATCTAAATTATTATGGATACTATAACCTTATCGCTTGCGATCACATATCTTGCGTTTACAGGAGTAGGATCAGAGATGTGTAACACGAAAAATATTTATTTTGACAACCACAATGGCTTTATGTGCGTGTCGAACACTGAAGCCGTTGATAGTGCCGGAAACGTTACTCATACCCAAGACCTTTATTTTTGGAACGAATCGCTCCTGAAATATGATGAAAAGACAGCTACTTGGGACAAACTCCCAAACAGATCTATTGAATACACGGTTGATAAACTTGACGCGGGAAAGGAGGTCGTTACCAGTTTTAGCCAGGAGCCCAACTCCGGCGACGTTGAAGGAACGATGACTTTTCGCAAGCAATCCCAATATGTTAACACAGGAAACCTTCTATCGTTAGATTGCCCATCACCATCAATCGTCACGAACGACTTTTTTATTAAGCTGATTCCGGATATAGCTGATTATAATATCTCTGCCCTTAGGCGTATTGGAGCTGTGATAACTTGGAATACTGATGGTGGCCGTTTTCCGGTGTTTTGGTCAGGATTTACATCCTCTTCTACATCCTTTCTTGGTGACGAATTGGTCTTTTTTGAAAGACAACATCGAGAAAGCTCAAGTCTCAGATTCTCAAGCGAGAGTATCACCGAAGTAGTATCAAAACATCTGCCTAGTGGACCAACCCGTAAATAGAGGTACTGATAAGCGCAGGTATTTCGTGCGCTGACTAGGCGACAAAGTACTTGCATAGCCGTAGCTACGGAAGTACTTTGGTAACGACGGCAGCGTGCGAAAGGGCAAGCTTAGCGGTGCCTCTATTTACGGGTTGATCCACTAGAGTAAGCTCTCAATAGTTTGAGGTGTAGTATCGGCAGTTTTCCTAACATTGCCTCTCAACCTCTCACTGCACCCGCGCCCGCGCCACCATGTAGTAGCCGCAAAGCGAAAAAATACTACTCAACCACCAACTTATCCCCCGTAATAAAGTCAAACAACGTAAGCCGCCGCAGCTCATAATACCCAATCCAGAAATTCCGTAAACTGGAGAGGTACTGCCCCCGCGCCGCATCCTGTTCCTTCACGGCAAGGTTGAGTTCGGTCACGCTGAGCTTACCGATTAGGTAGCGTTTGCGGGTGATGTCTTGGCGGCGGATGGACACTTCGTAGGCACGGTCGGAGAGGGTAACTTGGTTGCGCAGCAGGTCATATTGCCGCACCTGCAAGCGGATGCGCCGCTCAAAGCTGATCTTTTCCTGGGTGATGTTGAGCCGTTCCAAGTCCTGGTTGGAGCGGGCCACCTCGATGCGGCTGCGCGCCTTACCGAAGTCAGCTATCGGTACGCGGATGCCGAGGGTCACGACCTCCTGATCGATCAGCCCGTCGTAAGCATTACCGAAGCTGTTGCCCGTTCCGGAGAGGCCGAACTGCCCGTTGATGTCGACCTGAAAGCCATTATTTTTCACCGCACGGTCTACTTCCGCTTCGGCCTCTAGGGCACGGCGCTCGAAGGCGATAATTAGGCTACGGTTCTCGAGCGCGTACTGTAGGGCCTGATCGGCATCGACGTTATTGGTCGGGATACCATCCGGTGGAATGAGTTGAAACTCGGCATTGGTAGTGATGCCAAGGAAACTACGCAACTGTTCGTTCGCCGTCTGGGCGTTGAGGTCAGCGCTGGCCAGTTGGGCGTTGGCGTTCATCACGCTCAGCTCAATCTGCAGCAAGTCCGTTTCGGCGATGCGGCCGACGGAGTAGCGGCCCTGGCTGATCTGGTAGAGTGTGTCGGCGTTGACCTTATTCTTGGTCGCCGCCTCGAGGGTAAGCTGGGCGATGAGGAGATCGAAGAAGAGATCGGATGATGTAGCTGCAGCCTGTTCTTTTGCCTCGTTAAACTCACGCTTGTTTTCCTGGTAGCGGAGCGGCTCGGTTTTTTTGCGCCACTTCAGCTCGTTGTAGGTCCGCAGCGGCTGGGTAAAGCCGATGGAAATGGGGGTGGAAAGATAGGATAGGGAGCCGGCATTAATATCTGTTTTAAAGATATCCAACCGGCGCAAACCGGTAGTAAGGAAGACTTGTCCACCAGTTGCCGTGATGGGCTGTGACAGGAAAAGGTTGACGGAGTTTCGCATGAACGCCCGACTTACAAAGTCCTCGCTACCGTCGGGCAGGGTGATCGGTTCGATGGAGCGGTTTAAGCCCGGCAGCGTAGCTTCCAGGTTGATCTGCGGTTTATAATCTGCCTGAAACGAGCGGTAGCGCCAGAGGCTGTTGTTGAGCCGGGTTTCGGCCAGCTTCATGTCGGGAGATTCACTGCGGGCGATGTCTACGACTTCTTCGAGGTTTAGCGTGTAGACTTCCTGGGCGCTGACGCAGGTGCAGAAAAAGGACAGTAAAAGCAAAGTAAGGGTACGCATGGTGTTCTCTGGGGTTTATATTTGATAAGATGCTGAGGTGGAGTACTCGCCCTCGGAGCGTATTTCATCCGAATCAATCAGAACGAAGGGCTTTAATCGGATCAAGTTTAGCAGCGCGTTGGGCGGGGAACAGGCCGAAGACCAACCCAATCACCGAAGCTACTCCGAAGGAAAGTAGTACGCTCCAAAGCGAGACCTCCGTCGGGATATCATAGTTGGCCGCAATGAAGCGTGCCGCGCCGACGCCGACGATGATGCCCGTAATGCCACCGAGTAGACTGATGAAAATGGCCTCCAGCAAAAACTGCTGAACGATGTCTTGTTGGGTAGCACCGAGGCTGCGGCGGGTACCGATCTCCTTGGTTCGCTCCAGTACGGAAGCCAGCATAATGTTCATGATGCCGATGCCGCCGACGAGGAGGGAAATCCCGGCGATGAAGGCCAGTACCTTATTGAAGGTGTCCTGGGTTTTCTGTTGTGCTTCGAGCATTTTCTCGGGCACGGCCATTTCGTAGTCGAGCACGCCCTGGTGGCGGCGCTTGAGTAGGCGGGCGACCACGTTGGAGGTCGCCAACAGCTCATCGGATTCATCCACCCGGACCACCAGGCGGTCCAGCTGGTGGTAATTCTCCGCTTTCTGGTTGCCGCGGCTCCGGCCGATGTTGGTCAGGTGTGCGTAGCTGCGGTCTTTGAAGCGAATGAGCGCGGTCTGCAGCGGTATGTAGACATCCTGGTTGTAGTCCCGGATGCCGAGGTTTTCGAGCTGCTCACTTTTTGCGATTCGCCGCTCCAGCACGCCGATGATGCGCAGCCAGGTACTGCCACATTTGATCCGCTGGCCAATGGGATTGCCGGCGCTGAAGTACTTGCGCAATATGTCTTGCCCGATGATGCAGACAGGATCGCCCCGTTGCTGGTGGATGTCGTGAAACATCGTCCCCCGGTCAAGGCCGAGGTTATTGAGTTCGAAGAAAGCATTGGTAACGCCGACGGCCCGGCTCTTGCCGATCTTCCCGTCCCGAATAATGGTAGTAGGAAGAATGATCTCCGGACTCATTGCCGTTACGCCGGGAAGAATGGCGGTGATGGCCCGAACATCCCCCAGCGTGAGGCCGGGAGACCACTTCTTGGTGTTCTTGTCCTGGCCTGCGGATTGAGCCTCTTCGGCATCGCCACCTTCGGCAGCTTCCATCAGGCTGGTCACTACGATGTTATTGGCTCCGATGAGACGCATTTGGGCCAGGATGGTTTCCCGAGCTCCAGTGCCGATGGCGAGCATGGCGATCACTGCCGCTACGCCGAAAACGATGCCCAGGGCAGTCAGGAAGGCCCGCAGCCGGTTGGCCGCTACGCCTTCCAGGGCTAGTTGAAAGTTGAAGAATAGCTTTTGCATGTTAGGGCGGGTTACGGGTGGCGAGGTATAAAGTGAAAGTACATTGCCGTACAAATAATGATTTTGATCATCTCGACTACGCTTGATGGCCGGGCGAATTTTAAAACATGATCATAAACCCTCCACCATCATCTCCACCGCCACCAAGCTGTCCTTCTTCCTTCACTTTCGCCTCTTTGGCGTCGCCGATTTTACGGCGCTCTTCACGCTCAGAGAAGAGGAAGTTTGTTGCTGAGTCACGGACCATTTGCGCCAGTGGTTGCAGCGGCATATTCACCGCGTCGGAAGGGGCGGTGAGGTACACCCGATCGCCGGGGGAGAGGCCTTCTACGATTACGACCTCGTTTTCGTTGCTCCAGCTGCTGAGTACTTCCTGCTTTACCGGCCGGCCGTTTACTTCTTTATAGACGAAGGAAACCGTGTCTTTATATAGTGCTTCGAGGGGAATGAAGAGCTTGTCTTCCAGTATATCGGTCAGGACTTCGTTGCCCGTCGTCATGGCTGGCCGTAGGATGGAGTCTGCTTCGTTGACCTGGATGATTACTTCGAATACCTTGGAGTCGTAGTTTCGGAGCTGTTCGCCGATGTTGGCCACCTGGACGACAAGACCGGTGTACGTCTTGTCCGGAAAAGCATCCACTTTAATTTCTACCTCCTGCCCTTTACGGACGCGGCTGATGTCGACTTCATTTACGTAGGTCTTGGAGATCATTTCAGAAAGGTCAGGCAGCTCTGCCACCACCGGGTCCCAGGCTTGGACCTGGGAGCCGGCTGCGACTTTACCTTGCCAGCCACGGGCGTAGATGACCATACCGTCTTTCGGGGCGGTGATGGTAAATTCTCCGGCGAGCTCCTGCAGGCTGGTTACAATGACCTGTTGCTGGCGGATATTGGCCATGATTTCGGCAACCTGGGTACGGGCTTTTTCCTGGCTCAGCTCGTACTTTTGTTCAAGCTGTTTCAGGTCGCGCTCGGCGCGTTCCAGTTCGATGTTGGCGCGCTGGATTACCATTGGAGCTTCGTATTTACTTTGCTCTACCTCCAGGTCTTTTTCGCGCATCCCGAAGCGCATATTGATGAGTTGATCGCGCATGGCGCGCATCTCGATGGCGGTATCGATGCGGGTGGCTTCGAGCTGGGTATTGATCTTGTCCATCTCACTCAGAGCAGCTTTCACCTTTGTATCGAGCTCCGTTTTATCGAGTTTGGCGACGTAATCACCTTCTTTCACCATCGTGCCTTCCGGAACAAGGTCGGTGATGCTGGTCTGGTAGATTTGGTTGCTTCGCATTCCCGGTGGCCCCTTTATTTTTTCGGAATGCTTGGCCTGAAGTTCGCCGGTGGCGATCACGCTCATCAGGAATTTGCCCTGCTTTACCGGTACCGTTAGCTGAACTGATTCTTCGGCTTCTGCGGGCTGGGTGAAGTACCAAACGGAGAGGCCGACGGCGATTATGCCGAGAAGAGGTAAGAGGTATTGTTTCATTTGAGCTGGGTGTATGGGTAAAAGACTAGTGGTAACAGGATGCTTAAAGCTAACGGAATGGTTGTTGCGTGTTGTTGATTAGGTATAAAATTAACTTTTACTGCTTTTTGGGCGCGGGCGCGGGTGTAAAATAATGTTAGAAAATATTTCGCTTTGGCGAAAGGCTGGGGCGTGAAGTTCCTTCAGGACTTTCCGTACTTCGTCATCCCGCAATGGTTACGGGGGAATTAGTAAATTATGTTGGGAAAGGCGTACGCGGGTGTTTGTTTTTCATCTACGTAAGTCGAGGTGTCAAGTTTTGCGGGTATACACCTCCGTTCCAACGGAGAAGTAATTCTCTATCGTAACGGGAATTGTCGCTAAAGACAAATCATTTCGTAATTAGTATATTTACCCACGACAACCTTAAAAGTAATTCTTCTAATGAAAAAAGCGACTTTACTCCTTCTATTTTGCTTCCTGGCGGTTGCTGAATTACCGGCCCAAATCGAATTAGATCACCTGGAGTATCGCAACGTCGGTCCTACCCGCGGGGGCCGTGCTACGGCCGTGGCTGGCGTACGAACCCAACCTAATGTCTTCTACATGGGGGCTACAGGAGGGGGAGTATGGAAAACGGAGGACTACGGAACGAGTTGGTCTAATGTGTCCGACGGTTTTTTTACTACCCCGTCGATTGGCGCGATTCGGGTAGCGCAAAATGACCCGAATATCGTGTACGTCGGTACGGGTTCGGACGGGCTGCGTTCCAACGTGATCACCGGTAAAGGGGTTTATAAGTCCGTCGATGCCGGGAAGTCCTGGCGACACATTGGGCTGGATAAGACCGGACAGATTGGCGCCGTCGAGATTCACCCGACCAATCACAATATCGCTTTTGTCGCGGCTATTGGGAATGCCTTTGCGCCCAACCCGGAACGGGGTGTATTCCGGACGAAGGATGGAGGCAAGAGCTGGGAAAAAGTATTGTTCATTTCGGAGCAAACCGGCGCGGCGGACCTGGAATTTATGCCCAGCAACCCGGACATCATCTACGCGACCGTCTGGCGGGCCGAGCGGAAACCCTGGACCATCATCAGTGGGGGAGAAGAACACGGGATATACAAATCCGTCGACGGCGGTGATACCTGGACCAAACTCGAAGAGGGACTCCCCTCCGGCATCGTCGGAAAGATTGACCTGGCCGTGAGTCCGGCCAACCCCAGCCTGCTCTACGCCCTGGTGGAAGCCCCCGATGATCAGGGCGGTTTGTACCGCTCCAATGATCAGGGCGAAAGCTTTACCCACGTCTCCAAGGATAAAAGCCTCTCCATCCGTCCCTTTTACTACACCAATATTGACGTCGACCCACAGGATACCGACATCATCTACGTAATGTCTACTCCTTACCTGAAGTCCATCGACGGCGGTAAAACCTGGGGCCGCCTCAAACCGCCCCACGGCGACAATCACGACATGTGGATCAATCCGGATAATCCCCAGCTTTTCGTCCAGGCGAACGACGGCGGCGCCAACGTCACCCACAACGGCGGCAAAACCTGGTCGACCCAACTGAACCAGCCCACGGCAGAACTCTATACCCTGGAAGTAGACGATCAGTATCCCTACTGGCTCTACGCCGGCCAGCAAGACAACTACACCACCATCTCGGTGCCCAGCCTGCCGCCTTACAGCCACCAGGCCGGTGCGATCGGACTGGTGATGAATACGGGGGGCTGCGAAACGGGGCCGGCCGTGCCCAAACCGGGCAATCCCGATATCGTCTATTCGAATTGTAAGGGGCGCTTCAGTGTCTACAATAAAAACACTGGGCAGGAGCAGAGCTACGACGTAGGCGCCGCCTATATGTACGGGCATAACCCCAAAGACTTGACGTTCCGTTTCCAGCGGGTATCGCCCATCCACGTTTCCCCGCACGATGCGAACGTCATTTACCATACCTCACAGTTTGTTCATAAAACCACGGACGAGGGAAAGACATGGGAGATGATCTCTCCGGACCTCACGGCCTTTGAGGAAGACAAGCAGGTGATTTCCGGCGCACCCATTACCCGGGACATTACCGGGGAGGAGTTTTACAGTACAATTTATGCTATCCGCGAGTCTATGATTGAGAAAGGCGTGATCTGGGTCGGTGCAAACGACGGTCCGGTACACGTCACCCAGGACGGTGGCGCCAACTGGAAAAAAGTAACTCCTAACAACCTTCCCGGAGGAGGACGGATCGACTGCGTGGAGCCCTCTCCCCACCAGGCCGGGAAAGCCTACTTCACGTCCATGCGTTACCAACTGGGCGACTGGAAGCCCTACATCTACAAAACGACCAACTACGGCAAGAACTGGGAGTTGCTGACGGATGGGAATAACGGCATCCCGGCGGATCATCCGGTGCGGGTGGTGCGGGAAGACCCCGACCGCGAAGGCTTGCTCTACGCCGGGACTGAGTTTGGTCTGTTCATCTCTTTTGATGACGGTAAAAACTGGCAGTCTTTCCAGCGTAACCTGCCGGTTACTCCCATCAGCGACATCAAGGTTCACCGCAAAGACCTGGTGCTGGCCACGATGGGCCGTTCCTTCTGGATAATGGACAACCTCTCGAGCCTGCACCAGGGCGCCGAGCAGCTGGAGGCCTCAGCCGCCCGTTTGTTCCGGCCCCGCGATCATGTCCGCTACCGCTACCGGGGGCGCAGTGGTAGTGAGCACATCGATTATCCGCTGCCGGGTGTGGACATTGATTATTACCTCCCCGCAGGCGTGGCGGAACCGATCAAGATGGAATTCCTGGATGCTTCCGGAAAAGTGGTGCGTACGCTGGTGAGCGGCAGTCAGGACAGCGTAGCTACTGAAGTTGTGCGGGATATGGCGACCAACGATGTGGCCTACAACCTGAACAGTAAGCTGAGCACCAAGTCGGGGCTCCACCGATTCCGGTGGGACATGCGGCACCACGGAAGTTGGGATGCCTCCAAGCGCAAGAGTTACTCCGGCGGGCCTATGGTCAGCCCCGGTACCTATACCGTTCGGTTCACCGTGGATGGTAAAACGATGGAGGAGTCCTTCGCACTACAACTCGACCCGAAAGTCGCCGCCAGTGGGGTGAGCCTGGCTGATGTGCAGGCGCAGGAGTCCGTAGCACTGGAGATCATCTCGCTACTTTCTGAGTTGAAAAAGATGGGCCAGGGGGTCAAGGAAAAACAAAAGGCCCTGAAAGGGAATGGTGAGCTGACTGCGGACCAGCAAAAACAGCTGGAGCAACTCAAAGTATTAGAGAAAATGTTGGTTACGGCTAAAGGAACTTACATGCAGCCCATGCTTATTAGCCAGGTCAACTACCTGTATGGAATTGTCCGTCGGGCTGATCAGGTGCCGGGGCGGGATGTGTATCAACGCCTGCAAACGCTACAGGCAGAGAAGGCTGAGCTGGAGGCTATGATGGATTAGTGGAGTAGGGTAGTGGCTAGTCGTTGATGGTCGGCCGACGAATACACTTGTCCGGAGGGCAAGAAACGGAGAACGATGGGCAAGTGGTACGAGCATAAGAAAGTGAAGCGGGGCGCGGTCGCAGGTGCAGAGCAGGTTGGAAAGCAAAGCGGTGGAGGTCAACGCTTCCGTAACTTCTGTTCTTTGGCCTCAATTTGTAATGCCTGACTATGATATATGATTTTAGTATGATAAGTATTTATATGCTTGGGTTTAGATCAAGAGTACTTTACCGAGGAACAACTCAGTGAATTAATGGTACAGCAAGAATATGATTTTATATATTCAATGGCTGTTGTATTATTTATGCGGCGTCCCTAAAGGGTCTAACAGACCGTGATGCACATGCCAATAAGTACTCGGACAGAATTAATGTGACATTATGATCTGGTAGATTTTGGGTCTGAATGAGGCGAAACCTCGAAGAAGCCGCGAAGCGAAACGTAGGCAACACCGTAGTGTTAGCGAGGCTTTTCAACGAAGTTCAGGCTCAAAAGATGCCGAACAGGATGGTGCGATTAATTTTGTCCGAGTACTTACCGTTGAAAACGTATTTAATCGGGAAACGCCACGCGAAAGATTCCCACCTATTAAAGAACCACACATTCCTCCTAAGGATGAATCCATATATGATAACGATGACTTAAACGACCTACAGCTCTCAATCGTAAAGGGTGCACATCACTTAGCTGTATACAGTCAAAAAACAAATAAACGTGTCCCTAAACCACATCGCGTTAAAAAGATGAAACATGCTAAAAAACATCTTAAACACATGAGTGATAATTTTATAAAATAACTACTATGCATGGTGGTGCGGAGACGGAAAATTGGGTTGGTGTCGAAGAGGAAACCTGACTTTAACGAACCCTTTTTCGGAAAGATCCAGTTACCGTCGCCGTCTAACCCTCCGGAGGGGACACGATGGCGTGTACGTTTGGATGGAGGCTAAGGGCTTGTCCCCAGGTATGTAAAACCATGCTTGCACTTGTCCCGCAATCCTGCGGGGCCCAATTTCTTTTATCCTTTGCGAAAGTATCTAGCTTTTTCCATGCTGTATGTTGACTTCTTCGTATCATTGTTGACTCAAAGTCGGCCTACGTAGCCGCGCCCGTTATGTGTAAGTAAAAGTCATAGGAAAGTTGCTTTATGCGGCTTTTTACTACAAGAGTTAGATCATGAAAAAAATAAGCAATCAATACAAGCATATCCTGTTTTTTTTGCTGTACTTGGTGCCAGCACTTGTGTTTGCAACGTCATTTACAGGTCCGAACACGAATGGCGTCAACCTTGACTTCAATGGCGACGGGGAAATAAACATTCTGGTGATCGGCACCAATCGTTCCATCAGTGGAGGAGAGGCTTTTTCTCCTAACCAGATTGCAGCTGAATTGCAGAGCATTCTATCCGCTGACCCAACGATCAGTATTACGGTGAATGTGATTGCCGAGGATATTTATATGAGTGAGTCCGTCACCTTCGGTTTAGGAGGAACCGGAGCGGAGTATACCAGGGACTTCTACAGTCATTCGCTCGCACAATACTACTACTGGCCTGAAGGCCGTGATGATCGAATGGATAACTTGAGTGGAAATGGTGGCGTTGACTGGGACTATGTCGTCATTGGTGCGGACCCCCATATTATCTCTACGACACCCGGTTACCACTCATTGGGCGTCAATAAGCTTGCCGCTAAGGTCACAGAAGGTAATGCCCAACCACTTTTGCTAATGATGTGGCCTAAAAGTGAATCATCTATGCCTTCTATTGCGCATTTCGAAGAGTTCGCTTACCGTACTGCTGACGGGGCGAAGGTTCCGCTATCGACTGTTCCTGCAGGGCTTGCCTGGCAGGCATTACCTGCCGCCAAAAAGGACGTTGCAAGCCTGCACCCAACGCCGAACGGGGCTTATGTAACTGCAGCAACCATCTACTCTCACATCTGCGGTACAAATGCCTCTTCGTCGGGGTACACCTACGACGATGAATTGGCGGACGTGGCTTTGTCTACTGTAGACTTCGAGCAAAGCCAAGTCCATTATACAGGTGGTCGAACATTTATGTCTCCCTTCAAAAGTTGTGATGTGACCGATAACGTCATCAACTACAACCAGACGGGATCAAGTTCTGAGGCTGGCATCCGGGGCGGTATGAACTGGGTATTCAATCAGGCGCCCGAGACGCTTCAGAGCGGAGGAACTTCTCCCATCAACTTCAACTACGGGCGAGCGAATTCAAATTTTGAGGCAAATAAACGCTACAAGATCAATCCAGCTCTGTTTGACTTCTCCTTTGGATTTCCCATGCAGGACCATGGGAATCATGGGGACGTTTCGATGTTGTATGGTCTGGATAAACGAAACTTCAGCACCCTCAACGATACCGACTTAGGCGTTGCCCGATTCATGGTTCAAGAAGGTGAATTGCCCTACGCGCGAGCCATTCCAATACGCACATTATTCGCACAAATGAAAGAGGTTACCCCAACACAATCTGCCTACAGAGATTCATGGCATATGCACCGTGATCTTGACAAAGCGATAGGTGGTTACATGTACACTATGCTCACGGGTAATTGCGCTTTGGGTCAAGAACCGGTAGTTCAAGATTCGGACGAATGGCGGACCTGGATGGCGCACAAAATTGGTTATGAAACCGCCTGGACCCTAATGTACTTAGATGGAAACCCTCCGTGCGGCTTGGTTTCGTTGCCAGTTGCACTACAAAACTTTACCGTTAGCCCAAAGAAAAACCAAACGGCGGTTTTAGAATGGATCACCGCTACCGAAACACAAAATGAAGGTTTTTACATCGAACGTAGTTTAATGGGTGTAAACTGGAGCGATGTTGGTTTCATGGCTGGCCAGGGCAATTCATCAGCGCAACAAGCCTATCAATTTGAAGACGAGAACCTCGCGCCTGGTCTTTATTATTACCGCTTACGCCAGCTTGACCTGGGTGGAGCCTACACTTATTCACCAGTCAGGAGCATTACGATTACCTCCAGCGCCAGTCCATTTGGTATTAGCGTGTTCCCTAACCCTGTCAAGGATGGAAACATAACGGTTGCCATTTCAGACCTGCAGGAAAGGGAAGGGAAGGCTCAAATAATTGACATGCTTGGACGTGTTATGCGCCAACAGCCTTTTAGGAGCTCTAATTTCATGATCAATACCGACAATTTATCACCGGGCGCTTACTGGTTGATGATAAGCGTGGAGGGTAATTCTATGCGGCATAAGGTTTTTGTGAATTAAGTGGTCTATTACAAAACATCAGGCGCGGCCGCAGGTGCAATGAAGGTTGAGGGGCAGGGTTAAGGCTTCGAGGCGGGGCTTTTATCGGCGATTATAATGTGCACCATCGGCCTCAACCCCGCGGTCAGAACGATGGTTTTGTCGATCAATGAACGGTAGCGAATTGGTCGACAAAACTTCGATCCGAACGCTCGGGGCCAGCTAATTGGACACCCTACCTGCAGGCGATGGTGGATTAGGCGGAATACAGTGGTGACTACGTGTCCACAAAGATAAAAAATAAAGTACTTTGCAAAATAAAGTGAACCCTTTTCCCGTATCTCTATTTACTACTTGTAAACAACCCTGAACGGAAACCGAGTGCGCTACCTATACATTTTCTCCACCCTGCTACTCTTTGTAGCCTGCAACGCCTATCATCCTCTGGCCGAAGCCACCGTCGATATCGATGCCTGGAAAACCCGGGTGCTGCCTCCCAGCCCCCAGGATACCACCGGCAATCCCGCCGCTGGCTTTGACTTCCTAATCCATGGCGACTATATCGGCAGTGGCGTCCCGCTGGAAATTATGCAGGATGCCGCGTCGAAGATGCCGCAGGACCAACCCTACCTCCGCAACGAACTCAACGAAGGTATTCCGTACTTCATGACTGCCTTTATTGCCCCCAACGGCGCTAAAGTGGCCAACGGTAACTGCTTCACCTGCCACGCCGGTAAAGTGGACGGGGAACTGGTGGTCGGGCTGGGCGACAGCTTCTCCGACTTCGAAAAGAGTATGGTACTTATGGGCGTCGGTATGCGCATGGGCATGCGGGTGCAGTATAATAAAAAGAAGGATCTGCAGCCGGAAGCCTTCGAAGACTTCGGTAACTACTTCAAACGGATGGCCCCGAAGGTCAATACCACCCAGCCCGGCTCCAACCCTGCCTTCCGCCTTGCTGAAGCTTGCATGATGCACCGCGATCCCAAGGACCTCACCTACGTCGACAAACCTCTCTACGAGATGTGGGACTATAACATCGGCACCGACACCCCGCCCCTTTGGCACGTGAAGAAGAAAAACACCCTCTACTACAACGGCATTGGTCGGGGTAGTATGCCGAAACTCCTGCTGCAAGCGAGCGTGCTGGGTACGCCCGATAGTAGCCACAGCCGCACGTCGGTCAAAGCATTTAAAGACGTTTACGCCTGGCTGCTCAGCCTGGAAAGCCCAGCTTATCCTGGCGAAATCGACCAGGACCTCGCCTCCGCAGGTAAGCCCTTATTCAACAAAAAATGCGCAGGCTGCCACGGTACCTACGACGATGAAAAGGGCGATACCTACCCCAATAAAGTAGTCAACCTCGACGTCGTAAAAACCGACCGCCTCTATGCAGATTACATCAACCAGAGCGGCATCGTAGACTGGTACAACGAAAGCTGGTTTGCCACCAGCAGCCCTGCTTCTAGTTTCGAACCCACTGGGGGCTACGTCGCTCCGCCACTAGACGGAATCTGGGCGACTGCTCCTTACTTTCATAACGGATCGGTCCCTACCGTCTACCAGGTCCTCAACTCCCCCGAACGCCCCGACCGCTGGACTCGCTCAGGAGACAGCAAAGACTACGACTGGAAGCACCTCGGCTGGAACTACAACCCCGATCTGAAAAACGAGAAATGGACTTTTGATACGGAGGTGCCAGGCTACGGTAACGGAGGGCACTACTTCGGCGATAAATTCAGCGAAGACGAGCGCTGGGCGGTGGTGGAGTACCTGAAAACGCTTTGAACTGGATCAAGCCAATGTGATCATACAATACCTTCAGGATGCTTTAGACCTTTCCTTCTGGTCAGCAACGAGCATAGCTACCAGCAGAAAGAGTTGATTGACAATTGTCTCTACCATCTTTGTAGACTAGCCTTCTTGACTAATTATAAATAAGTAACCAGCGATAAGGCCAGCGGAAACGATGGCTAGAATACGGCGAAACTTGGAGCTATTAAAATTTATGCTTGTGCAACCTGACGTCAGCGAAAGATGTCATAGAAACATTTTATAAGCCCCTCTAAGAAGCTGTCTCCTACTTCTTCAATCTCTACCGCACCAGCGGCCGCCGCTCAAAATTTTGGTAATTTTCCCAAATCTCTTAATTTTCAAGAGATAACAAGCTGCCACCGAACATCCGCTCTAAATTACCGTAAATTGTGTAGCACAAGCACAACAATCTTACGAGAAAACTACCATGGGCGAAGAAAGAGTAAACGTACCAACCAACGAAAGCCGCACTAATTTTGCGCACCACTTGCTGCAGGATGTGCAGGCGCTGGAGTATATGCTGAAGCATAAATGGTTCGAAACTGAGACCATCCGTATTGGTGCCGAGCAGGAATTGTGCTTAGTGGACAAAAAAACGCTGAAACCTGCGCCGAAAAATATTCAGGTACTCAACCGATTGAAGCAATACCCTTGGGCCACTACCGAGATCGCTAAGTTCAACGTGGAATGTAATCTGAGCCCTCAGGAGTTCACCGGTCACGCGCTGCGCCTGATGGAAACCGAGAACCGGTTTCAGCTGGCGAAAGTCCAGGAGTCAGCCAAAAAGAGCGGCGCCCTCGTTGTGCTTACGGGTATCTTGCCTACTCTACGTAAGTTTGACCTCTCGTTGGAGAACCTGACGCCCAAACCACGGTATCGGGCCCTTATCGATGCGATTCGCGCCCAGTCTAAATCTTCCAAAGGGTTTGAGTTACGGCTGACGGGCATCGACGAACTGTACATCAGCCACGATAGCCCGCTGATGGAAGCCTGCAACACCAGCTATCAGGTCCACCTGCAGGTAACCCCGGATACTTTTGCGCCGCTTTACAATATTGCTCAGGCCATCACCGGCCCCATCCTCGCCATTTCAGCGAACAGCCCCTTGGTGTTTGGTAAGCGACTGTGGCACGAAAGCCGCATTGCCCTTTTTCAACAGTCGCTCGACGTACGGACCAGCCAGGATCACCTGCGCCAACCTGAGCCACGCGTAAGCTTTGGAACCGACTGGCTTGATAAGAGCATCATGGAGATTTATAAGGAAGACATTTCTCGCTTTCGGGTGCTGCTCGGTGCCGAGGTGGAGGAAAATAGCCTGGAGACGATCGGCCGTAAAGAAGTTCCCAAGCTGAAGGCCCTGCAGGTCCACAACGGTACGGTGTACCGCTGGAATCGGCCCTGCTACGGCATCAGCGACAACGGTATGCCGCACCTGCGTATCGAAAACCGGGTAATCCCTGCCGGGCCGACGGTGCTCGATCAGGTAGCGAACTCCGCCTTCTGGCTTGGCACTATGATTGGAATGGCCAACAAGTACAAAGACATCCGGGAGCACATGAGCTTCGCCGACGCGAAAGACAACTTCGTGAAGGCCGCCCAGTTTGGCATTGATACGCAGTTCACCTGGTTCAACGATAAAAAGATGAGCTGCTGCGACCTCATCGTAAGAGAACTATTGCCTATTGCCCGCGAAGGTCTGCAGAGCCGTGGTATTGTGGAGGAAGACATCGAGCGCTACCTCGGCGTGATCGAGGCGCGGGCCAAGGCCCACCAGAACGGTGCGCGCTGGCTGCTACAATCGTACACCAAGCTGGAAAAAGAGGTTAACCAGGACGAAGGCCTGACGGTCATTACCTCGGCTATGATCAAGAACCAGATGTCGGAAACACCCGTCCATCTGTGGGGATTGCCCGACGCTGCGGACCTGAAGAGCTACCGTCCGGTGGGCCTTCGCGTCGAAGAGTTCATGGAAACCGACCTCTTTACCGTTCACGAAGACGACCTGCTGGAAATGGTGGCCAACGTGATGGAGTGGCGCAAGCTGCGCTACGTGCCGGTTGAAGACGGAAAGGGCCATCTGGTTGGCCTTATTACTACTCGGAAACTGCTGCGTTATTATACCCATCGTGAACGTCCGGATAGCCCTGAAGCCGGTTACGTACAGGTGAAAGATATCATGATCTCCGCGCCTCTCACTATTCATCCGGACACTACCATCAAAGACGCCATGCACGTAATGCGCGGTGAAAAAATTGGCTGTCTGCCCGTGATTAAAGACAAGGAACTGGTGGGTATTATTACGGAGATGGATTTTTTGCGGGTTAGTGGGCGGTTGATTGAACGGCTTAAGTAATCTGCGATTTGGCTGCCGCACGTTACCGGGGGTAAGAATAATTAGGGTTTTTTATTTTTTTTCGAAATCCTAATCATCCTGAATTCTTTATTGTGTTTCCCAACGCTTATCCCGTGCGGGGGCACTAGATTACGACCGAACTACAAGGCTAAAGAGGCGGGGCCGCAGGATGCAAAGCCGGTTGAAAGGCAGGGAGGTTACTCGTAAGCAAATGCTTCGTACTTTCGGCGCGGTCCGAACTACTTGACTGCGTTACTTTTTGACTACTTGACTATGAAATGGTACAGCCGCATCCCCTCTCCACTGATAATGCTTTTTCTAATCATCCTAGTGGTGGCGGCGATGACTTGGTTGCTGCCCGCCGGTTTGTACGAACGCATCGAGGTAAACGGTCGGCTGCGGGTGGTACCGGGTAGCTACGGTGAAGTGGAGTCCACGCCCTTGAGTATTTTCGAGGTGTTCAAGACCTTTCCAGATGGTTATAAGCGGGCAACGCCGATTATTTTTATCTGTCTGGCGAGTGCGTTGATGTTCTCATTACTGGAGCGGACCAGAACGATTGAAAACGCAGTTGGTCGTATCGTTCATCTGATGGGGCAAAACCGGGCAGAGCTATTGTTGGTGTTACTGACTTTTGTTTACGGAATGCTGGGAGTTATGGTCGGTTACGAAAACAATATCGCGACCATCCCGATTGCGGCTATTGTCGTACTCGCTCTGGGTGGTGACCTGGTGCTGGCCGCCGGGGTTAGCGTGGGGGGGATGACGGTAGCCTTCGGCCTGTCACCGATTAACTTCTACACCGTCGGTAACGGCCATCTGATTGCCGACCTGCCCTTGTTCAGCGGAGCATGGCTAAGAACCATTCTTTGCGCTGGCGGCCTCGCCCTGATGGCCTGGTACAACGTGCGCTATTACCGTAAACTACAAGCCGATCCTGCCAACGCAATCGGTGGCGACCTGGATACCAGCGGAATGAAACTGAGCAAGCCGTTGGAAGAATACGAAATCACTGGCCGCAACTGGTTGCTACTGGCGATCTTCCTTTGTGGGTTGGGAGCAGTACTTTATGGCGTCTTCAACGTCGAAGGCTTTCACATTAACGACACCTCGGCCATTTTCTTGATGGTGACGGTCGTACTCGCGCTGGCCAGCGGCCTTTCCGGCAAAGATGTAACCGAGGCCGGTTTCCGCTCCATTGCTCAGATGGCTCCGGCGACTTTCATCATCGGCATGGCGACCACCGTTAGTGTGATCATGGAGCAAGGCCAAATTCAAGATACGATCAGCAACGGGCTCGCGAACGCACTTAGTGGCTTACCTACCTACCTTTCAGCCATCGGTATGTCGATCGGGCAGAGCGGACTTAACCTCTTAATTCCTTCGGGTAGCGGGCAGGCGATGGCGACGCTTCCGGTGATGATTCCGTTGGGGAATGAGCTCGGGCTTAGCCCGCAAATTTCTATCCTCGCCTTCCAGGTTGGGGATGGGATTACGAACCTGTTCAACCCTTCGCTTGGCGGCTTGGTGGCGATGCTCTCGCTCTGTCGGGTTCCTTTTGACCGGTGGCTACGGTTTGCCTTGCCGCTTACGGGGATGTTGCTGATTTGGGCTTGGATGGGGCTGCTTTTGGCGGTCGCCGTTGGGTACCAGTAGGTGTTGATCGGCTATAAATATGATAGGCCTTACATGGATACTTCGCAAGGCTTAGCTTAAGGAGGCCGTTGTAACTTAGGGGGCCAATTCCTTAGAAACGTGAAATAAATAAACAATAATAGCCAGCTTAGGGACGCGGATATAATAAAGTGTGGCTTTCTGACCTGGCACTTTTGTTCCTGCTACCACCAAAAATTCTTTGCATAGCATCGCTACGGAAAGGATTTTGGTGGTAGCAGGGGCAAAGTAAGACGGTCAGAGATCGCAGTTTATTTTATTCCCGTTCTTTACCTGCTTCGCAACCGAATCACCGGGCAAATAACCTCCTCCAACGAAATACCACCGTGCTGGAAGGTGTCCCGGTAGTAGTTATTGTAGTAGTTGTAGTTGTTGGGGTAGAGGAAGAATTTATCCTCCTTAGCGAAGATGAAGGTGGAGCTCAGGTTGGGGCGGGGAAGCATTGCCTTCAGGGGGTCGCGGACCTCAAGTACGTCCTTTTCGTTGTAGTTGAGGTTGCGGCCAAGTTTGTAGCGTAGGTTGGAGCTGGTATCGCGGTCGCCAACGACGCGGCTTGGGGTGTTTACCCGGATGGTTCCGTGATCAGTAGTAACGATGAGCTGCACGTCGCGCTCGGAGAGTTTACGCAGGGTTGCCCACAGGGGAGAGTTCTCGAACCAGCTGCGGGTTAGGCTGCGGTAGGCTTTTTCGTCGCCGGCTAGTTCCTTGAGCACCTCCATTTCGGTACGGGCGTGGCTCAGCATATCGATGAAGTTATAAACGATGACGCTGAAGTCGTTGTTCAGGAAGTCCAGCGCACGGTCCTGCATCTGGCGGGCGAAGTTGGTGCGGGTGACTTTTGTGTAGTCCCACTTGATATCACCCCTGCGGAGCACGCGTTCGATTTGCTTTCCAAGCAGGTCAGCCTCGTGCATATTTTTACCGCCCTCGTCGGTGTCGTTCTTCCACCAGTCTTTGTAGTGCTTAGCGATTTCCGAAGGCATCATGCCGGCGAAGATGGCGTTGCGGCTGTACTGGGTGGCGGTTGGGAGGATGCTGTAGAAATGATCCTCCTCTTCCACTTTGAAGAGTTCGGTGATGTAGGGTTCGATGACCTTCCATTGGTCGTAGCGCATATTGTCTAGCAATACCATCACCGTGGGAACCTCCTTGTTGAGGTAGGGTAGTACCTTTTCACGCATCAGGTTGTGAGACATGATGGGGGCGTCTTCTCCCTGCACCCAGTCCACATAATTGCGTTCGATAAATTTACTGAATTCAGCGTTGGCTTCCCGCTTTTGCACGGCGAGGATCTCGCCCATCTGTTCGCTTTTGCTGTCGTCTAGCTTCAGTTCCCAGTTGATGATTTTCTTGTAGACATCGACCCACTCATCCTTGTTGAGCCCACTGTTGATCTGCATCATCAGCTGGCGGAAGTCTTGCTGGTAGTCAGTGTCTGTTTTTTCGCGAACGAGGCGTTTTTCATCGACGATGGTTTTCAGCGTCAGCAGTATCTGCATTGGATTGACCGGCTTGAGGAGATAGCCGGCGATCTGGCTACCGATGGCTTCTTCCATCAGGCTTTCGGCTTCGTTTTTAGTGATCATCACCACGGGGATGTTGTTGCCCGTTTCCCGGATGCGCGCCAGGGTTTCTAGGCCAGTGAGGCCGGGCATGGACTCATCCAGGAAAACGATATCAATCTCATCGTTCTCTTCCAGTTCTTCCAGGGCGTCGTGGCCGTTAGTGGCCGTTATGACTTCGTAGCCTTTCTTTTTCAGGAATATAAGCTGGGGCTTGAACAGGTCGATTTCGTCGTCGGCCCAGAGGATGGTGATTTGATCCATATAATGTTTGGGGTTTTTGTCTGAGCCGGGGGAGAAACACTGGCCGTTAAAAGAGTACGCGTTAAAGCGCGTGATGTTTTAAACGTAGTGGATAATAGGGATAGTCTTTACCCTTTGATCGAATTCCGAAGGGTTCTTGCCGTTCAACGTTCTTTGCATCCCGCGTTCGCGCCATAAAAAACAGCACCCCCGGAAATTGATGCTCAGAAGTGCCGTGTAACCTACTTCCTATTTTTTTAGCTTGCGGGAGGAGAGCAGCGAAGGAGGCCGTTACTCTTTTCCAGTAGTAAGTAAAGCCTCAAGTCGCGCCAACCGCGCCTCCAGGTTCTCGATTCGCTTGTTCTGCGCCTCAATAGTAGCCTGCTGCTCCTGAAAACTAAAACCAGTAGATTGAGGATGTACTGCAGCACGGATAGGAGGGATGGTTCAAGGCTTTATGCCCTATTGCTACCGGCGTTACGGCTATACTTCAAAAACTTTTATTGTACCTGCGTCAGCGCCCATTATTAGACCGTTAGAATTTAGACCGTTAGGAGAAAAAACCTTGGTCTGTCTACGATGACTATTTTGTGCAATCTAACGGTCTGATTTTTTAATTTCTAACGATCTAATATGCCCCACACAATAATTTTTGACATTGGTAACGTCCTAATCGGCTGGAACCCACACAACCTCTACGATAAAGTCTTCGATACGGTGGAGGAGGCCGACTGGTTCATCACTAACATTACCCATCTGGACTGGAACGAGGAGCAGGATCGCGGCCGGCCAGTGGCCGAAGCTACCGAAGAACTGGTGGCGCAGCACCCAAAATGGGAACGCGAAATCAGGATGTACTACGGTCGCTGGACGGAGCATTTTTCGGGCGCGATCGCAGGTACCGTGGACGTTTTAAAAACACTGGAAGCCTCCGGAGGTTACCGCCTTCTCGCCCTTACCAACTGGAGCGCTGAACTCTTCCCCTGGGCCCGCGAAAACTTCGACTTCCTCGACATCTTCGAGGACATCATGGTCTCTGGCGAGGTGAAAATGAAAAAACCCAATCCGGATATTTACCTCCACTTAGCGGAAACGTACGGGCTGGGCGACTTCTCCGGCTGCTTGTTTATTGACGACAGCGTTCGGAACTGTGTGACGGCACGGTCTCTGGGCTTAGATGCCATTCGGTTTGAGAGCCCTGAGCTGTTACTGGAGGCATTGAAACAGCGGGGTGTGGTCGTTTGATCGCTGACGCTTAACGGTCTTGAAAAATTCTTTGCATAGCCTAAGCTACGGAAAGAATTGCGGTACGCTGAGAAGCGCTACTGAGGGCTGGATGTGGAGTTCCAGTTTCAGGACTACAGGGAGGTAGGTGAACAATTGAATCGTATTATCTCCGTAGGAATGTTCGAGCACGTTGGACCTAAGAACTACCGTACTTACTTCGAAACGGTTCAGCGTTGCCTGGCGGAAGGTGGCTACTCTTTGCTCTACACTATTGGCGGAACCGTCAGCCGTTCGAGTACCGACGCCTAGACGGACAAGTCCATATTTCCGGGAGTCGTACTGTCCGCCGTCGTCCAGATCACCAGGGCCTCGGAAGGGATTTTGGTATGTGCACCACCAACGTCTCATTCCCCACCACCCGTCTAAATAAGTATGAAATATCTATTCCTGCTTATTTCCTTGTGCGTCCTCTCCTGCGGTAAAGAAAATTTTGACCCCAACCAGAACCCCGACATCGTCGGCACCTGGCAGGTAACCGAGCAATACTCCGACCCGGGAGATGGCTCCGGAGGTTTCTCAGAAGTCGATTATTATCGGACTTTCACCTTCTTAGAAGATGGAACTATTATCTCTGACCGGGACATGTGCTTCCCGCTGAACGGCTCCGAGGAGGAGGTTGACAGCCGAGGCTCTTATGATGTAAGTACCGGCATCATTACGCCGGATATCTGTGCGTTTACAAGAGACTTTTGGTTCGAGCTCGACGGGCAAGTATTAACCTTCAATTTCTTCTGTTTTGAAAGCTGTGCGTTGAGGTTACGTAAACTGCGGTGATTACCTAAACGAACTTTTATTTGAATTATTGATAGGAGGGTAGTACACAGTGGAAAGGCGATAACCTGCTGGGCTGGGCTCTGGTGGAGGCACGCGACCGCTTACGTGCCCAAACATCGTAGATAACCAAAACATAACCAAAGGCGGCAAGCCTCAACCACCTACATTTTTTATCTTTGTGCTAATACAGACCCCGTACAAAGCTCTATGGATCAACAACGCGCCATTCTACTCCTCGCCGACGGCACTACCTACGAAGGAAAAGCCGCCGGAAAAATCGGTACCACTACCGGTGAAATCTGCTTCAATACCGGCATGACCGGTTACCAGGAAGTATTTACCGACCCTTCTTATTACGGTCAGTTGTTGGTAACCACCAACGCCCACATCGGTAATTACGGTACGATGAAAGCCGATACGGAATCCGACTCGGTGAAGATCGCTGGGCTGATCTGCAAGAACTTTACCGTTCCCTACAGCCGCCACATCGGTGAGGCTTCCATCCAGGATTATCTGGATGGGGAAGGACTCGTTGGCATCAGCGATATTGACACCCGCTCGCTTGTTCGCCACATTCGCTCCAAGGGAGCGATGAACGGCATCATCTCCAGCGAGGTCTTCGATATGAACGAGCTGAAGAAGCAACTCGATAAGGCTCCGAATATGGACGGCCTGGAACTTGCCAGCCACGTTACCACCAAAGAAGCTTACACGATCGGTGAGGAATCCGCGAAATACAAAGTAGCCGTACTCGACCTCGGTACGAAGCAGAACATTCTGCGCAACTTCATTGAGCGCGACTGTTACGTGAAGGTCTTTCCCGCAAAGGCCAGCATCGACGATATCATGTCTTTTGCTCCGGACGGACTCTTCATCTCCAACGGCCCGGGCGACCCCGGCGCGATGGACTACGCAGTGGCCACCGCCAAGGAAATGCTGAAGCAGGATAAACCGACGTTCGGCATCTGCCTTGGTCACCAGATCCTGGCTCGCGCCGTAGACATCCCTACCTATAAGATGCACCATGGCCACCGTGGCATCAACCATCCGGTAAAAAATCTGGTCACCGGTAAGTCGGAGATTACCAGTCAGAACCACGGCTTCGGCGTAAGTCCTGAAGCCATTGCTGCTAACAGCGACAAGGTGGAGGTGACCCACCGCAACCTCAACGACGACACGATCGAGGGAATCCGTATCGTCGGGAAATCGGCCTTCAGTGTGCAGTATCACCCCGAGGCCAGCCCCGGTCCGCACGACGCTGCCTACCTCTTCGACCAGTTTGTAGACATGATCGCAGAGAAGAAAAATTAAGCACATTAGGGCGAGGACGCAGGTGCAGGCTGAGGTTCGAAAGAATGTTCCTCGGAACCCACTCTTTAAACCTCTCTCTGCACCTGCGGCCGCGCCCGCATCCTTCAACGGAGCAAGATCGCAAGGACCACGAAAAATCCCGTAGGGATTCAACCATAGTAATCCCGGACGCAGAGAGAGGCGGTAGCCTCGACCGTAGTCCGGGGGATTTCAGAACCCCAGAAAATTCAAAGCATGAGCAGTATCCTAGACGTAAGAGCCCGCCAAATACTAGACAGCCGCGGCAACCCCACCGTAGAAGTGGAAGTACTAACCAGCGACGGTGCCATTGGCCGCGCAGCCGTACCCTCCGGCGCATCCACCGGTAAGTACGAAGCCGTCGAACTCCGCGACGGAGATAAAGACGTTTACTTAGGAAAGGGCGTACTGAAAGCCGTAGCCAACGTAGAAGAAAAAATCGCTGATGAACTTCTCGGCGTAGACGTAACCGACCAGCGCTACATCGACGAGATGATGATCGACCTGGACGGCACGTACAACAAAAGCAAGCTTGGCGCCAACGCCATCCTCGGCGTATCCCTGGCCTGCGCCAAGGCCGCTGCTCTGGAGCAGAATATGCCCCTCTACCGCTACGTAGGCGGTGTGAACGCGCACACGATGCCGGTGCCGATGATGAACATCCTCAACGGCGGTAGCCATGCGGACAACAGCATCGACTTTCAGGAATTCATGATCATCCCGCTGGGCGCTGATACTTTTAGCGAAGCACTGCGCATGGGCGTGGAAACTTTCCACCACTTAAAAACGGTTCTCAAGAAGAAGGGTTACAGCACCAACGTGGGTGATGAAGGTGGCTTTGCTCCCAACATCAAGAGCAATGACGAGGCCATCGAGATCGTCCTCGAATCCATCGAAAAGGCTGGCTACAAGCCCGGTGACGACATGATGATCGCTATGGACGCCGCTGCTTCCGAGTTCTTCGACAGCAAGGAAGGCGTTTACCACTTCCATAAATCTGATGGCCGCAAGATCGAATCTGAAGCCATGGTCGATTACTGGAAGACCTGGGTAGACAAGTACCCGATCTTCTCCATCGAAGACGGCCTCGACGAGGACGACTGGAAAGGCTGGGCTGCCCTTAACCAGAGCTTTGGTGACCGCTGCCAGCTGGTAGGTGACGACTTGTTCGTAACGAATACCGAGCGCCTGAGTCGCGGTATCAAGGAAGGTAGTGCCAACTCCATTCTCGTGAAAGTGAACCAGATCGGTACCCTCACCGAAACGATCAACACCGTCAACATGGCCCACCGTGCGGGTTACACCAGCGTGATGAGTCACCGCTCCGGCGAAACCGAAGACGTGACCATCGCTGACCTCGCCGTAGCCTTAAACTGTGGCCAGATCAAGACTGGCTCCGCCAGCCGCTCCGACAGGGTCGCTAAGTACAACCAGTTGCTCCGCATTGAGGAGGAGCTGGGTAGCACTGCTTACTTCCCCGGGCGCGACCTTTTGAAAAAGATCGGACGGTAGATTTAGACCGTTAGAACTTTAAATTTTCAGGGCCACCACTTTTATTAGTGGTGGCCCTGATTTTTTTTCATGCACACTGCATTAGCGGGCAGCAGACTGGAGGGCCTGCCTCATGAGCACATCTTCTGATATTACTGAGGTGACCCGCACCAAGTAAGTAGCCCTGATGGCTGGTTACGGGCATCAAGCTCGACGTCAGCATTCACGTCGCCCAATCTAATTGCTACGAAACCCTGGTTGATCTCCGTGGGGGTTACTTGTGAAAAATCAATAGAGGAAGCTGTGTTTTCTGCGTAGGGGAATTCGGGGTTAATAAACTCATAGCCTGCGGGCACGAAAAACCAAGGCTCGGCAGCTTCTCCCGGGAAGCGCTCTGTAAACCTAAGTATCTGCCAGGAGATGCCGACGATGTCCAAAACGTCTAATGAGTTGTCACCATTCACATCCGCAGCTAAAAATTGATAGG
>JAPKCQ010000129.1 GCA_026421165.1 Lewinella sp.
AACCGCGTCTTTATTACTGCTGTTCGAGGTTCAGTACGCGGAACTCGGTACGGCGGTTAACGCGGTGCTCAGCGTCGGAGCAGTTTACGCCGTCAGCACAACGGTTCATTAACTGGCTCTCGCCGTAACCACGGGTTACGAGGCGACTACGGTTGATGTCACGGCCTACCAGGTAGTCAGAAATACCCTGGGCGCGACGCTCAGAAAGTGCCTGGTTGTTACCGGCAGAACCTACGGAAGAGGTGTGGGAGTTGATCTGGATGCGGATGTTTGGACGCTCACGAAGGAGGTTCAGTAGACGATCGTCTATAATACGGCGGGATTCAGCAGTAAGGGCTGCGCTACCGTTAGCGTAGTTGATCGGGAGGACGTTATAGCTAACGAGCTCGCAGTCGATCTCTTCGTAGGTACTAATGCCACCCTTAGAAGCTAGTACTTCTCTGGTGATCTCAGTGTACTGAGCCGGAACAGTTTCGGCGTTTATCATCACAGCGGCGTTTGGTATGCAGGAGAAAAAAAAGATGACCGGCAGGAGGAACGTGAGGCGTTTCATGGAGGAGTCTTTGTGGTGTAATATAGTCACTGTACGGAGGCCATACTGACTTACAACCAGCAGTATTGATTATCTTGGATCTCTACTTCGACTTACCCTGAGCGTAGTCGAAGCGGGGAGCCGAGCCGATTACATTTTGAATGAAGAGTGTGTAAATTGATAAACCCTAAGCCACGTTCAGGCCTTTACCCGATATGTATAGACTCTTCACCCTGATCGCACTGCCCCTTTTGCTGTTGGCCTGTGCCCCGGAAGAACCGGGCGCTACCATCGACTCGACACCTTTTTTCGACTTGCGGGAATACATTTCTACCGAAACGGACCGCCTGAGTGCTGTCAATACCAAGGTCGAGAAAACCATCAGCCTGAACGGAAGAACGGAGAGACAAGAGATTGATAATCTCAACTTCGTCAATGACCTGCGCCTTTTTCGGGAAGCCGACATCAATAAACCCGCCTGGTTCGATAAGTATGAGACGATGGAAGAAACGCTCTCCGTCGGTCATACGCTAACCAGTTATCTGGCGCAGGACAGTAGTCTGATTGTCCGTCGTCTGACGATTGAGCAGGATCAGGGAGCTACCACGAAGGTGGAGATTGAACGACATACCGGGACGGCTTTGTCCGATGGTCGCCATTTCCTTACCTATCAGCCTGCAACCGGCTACGATGTACTTACCAGCCAAAAGAACTGGTTTGGAGAGGATGTTGAAGCGGAGATCAAAGTACGTTGGTGATTAGACAAAAAATGAGGCAGTGCCACCACAGCACTACCTCAGCCCTAACCAAATAAAACCAAATTAAAAGACAAGGAGCAACGGGCTGTTGCCCTTATCGTTATTTCAAAGATAAGGGCTTATTGTACAGAAGTTCATAAGAAACATACTAAAGTTTTGGCCGAACAAAAAATAGGACTTTGTTTGCGTCGTAGAATTTTTTACGGTGAAACAGGGAATGAGGGAAATTAATCGTTGCTTTACGGTAAGTCGTAAAAATCGTTAAATTGCAATTCGGGCTATATTGTTGCTCGTTTTGAATCTTCGCAAAACTATGTTTCGGCAAGGCTTGGTTTGCGTCACTAAAATTCTAAATATAATATGAGTGCTATTTTTTATTTCACGGGTAGTTTTTTTACCGGCGGGCCATCACATCCTTATGGAATCGTAAAAAGGCTTCTTTTTTTGTTTCTACTACTACCTTCGGTTTCTATCGTTTCAGCGCAGGGTAACGAAGCGTTGATCGTCAAAGAGATTTACGATAAGGCGCTTACGGAGGGAGAGTGCTACGACTGGCTCCATCATTTATGCAAGGATATTGGTCCTCGGTTGGCGGGTTCACCCGGAGCGGAGGCTGCCGTGTTCAGCATGAAGCGCTTGATGGATACGCTTGGCTTTGATACTGTATACCTCCAGCCTTGTACCGTTCCCCGCTGGGACCGCGGCGCTCCTGCGACCGGGCGCATCGTGAATAACGCTATGGTGGGTACCGAAGAGATTAAGGTGACTTCGCTGGGTAATTCTATCGGAACGGGGCCTGCTGGCATTACCGCGCCGATTGTGGAAGTCTTCAGCCTTCAGGAAGTGGAGCAGCTTGGCCGGGCGGGCGTTGGGGGTAAGATTGTTTTTTTCAACCGCCCAATGGACCCAACCCAGACCAAAACGTTCAATGCTTATGGAGGTGCGGTTGACCAAAGGGGGAGCGGCCACATCGTTGCGGCGAAATTTGGCGCAAGGGCTACACTCGTCCGAAGCATGACGACTGGCCTGGACGATATCCCCCATACCGGAGCAATTGCGCCCGCGGAGGAAGGAATGGCGATTCCCGCCATTTCTGTTTCTACGAACGATGCGGAGAAACTTAGCCGGCTGCTTAGGCAGGGCGAGGTGCGGGTTCACTTGCAGTCCAACGGCCGTAACCTACCACCGGTACCTAGCTTTAACGTGATCGGAGAAATTCGGGGCAGTGAATTTCCCGACGAAATCATTCTGGTGGGTGGGCACCTGGACAGCTGGGATGTGGGCGAAGGCGCGCACGACGACGGAGCGGGCATCGTGCATTCTCTGCAGGTGCTACCGCTTTGGCAAAAGATCGGCCATAAACCGAAACGAACGTTCCGTTGCGTGCTGTTCATGAACGAAGAGAACGGGCTGGCCGGTGGCCGCGCCTACTGGGCAGCCAGTAACGAAAAGAAAGAGTTTCACCTGGCGGCACTGGAATCCGATAGTGGAGGCTTTACGCCGCGCGGATTCAGCGCTACGGGACGGGACGACGTGTTTACCGCTGACTTCCGCCGAATTAACGATTGGCTCCCATTACTTGAGCCCTACGGGCTGAGCTTTAGCAGCGGCGGTTCCGGAGCTGACATCAGCGGTCTGAAATCTCAGGGTGGCCTACTCATTGGCTTCCGGCCCGATTCCCAGCGTTACTTTGATTTTCACCACACGAAGACCGATGTTTTTGAGAACGTCAATAAAAGAGAACTTGAATTGGGAGCAGCCTCCATAACTTCGCTCCTGTACTTAATTGATAAATATGGCCTCCGCTAAACCCGAACGTATTCAGCTACACGAACTTTCCTTCCGTCCGTTTCTTACGGAAGAAGAAATTGATGAACGGGTGGTTCAACTAGGAAAGGAACTTGCTGGCCGCTTGGAGGGAGGGGACCCGAGTTTCATCGTGATGCTGAGAGGTGCCTTCATTTTTGCCGCCGATCTCATTCGGGCATCCAGGATGGATGGAGAGATTTCTTTTGTCCGAACCAGCAGCTATAAAGGCACAAGAACGGACGGTAAAGTGAGGATGCACCTAGCTCCTGAAGCCGCCACCGTAACGGGTAGGGACGTCGTGCTCATAGAAGATATCGTAGACAGTGGCCTGACCATGCAAGCCTTTTTACCGGAACTTGAAGCCTTGCACCCGAAATCTATTACTCTGGTGACGCTGCTGCATAAGCCGGAGGCACAGCGCGTGGAAGTAGACATCGACCTGACCGGCTTTGTCATCCCTCCCAAGTTTGTGGTGGGTTACGGGCTGGATTATGATGGGCGGGGGCGGCATTTGGCTGGCATTTGGCAGTTGGCTGAGGATTTTTAAGTCGGCCTCTGTACTTTCGTGTGAGTGCGGGGTGCTCCATTTTGAAAGCCTTTTGCTAAATGTATTTACTTGTACTTACGCATAAGTATAAATTGCTCAAATTTTAAAAGAGCTTTGTTTTTTTGCAGAGACCCGTACCTACGTAGAAGTGAAAATACAAATCAACGCACTATGCTATCCATCCGTCTAATCTCTCCAGCAGACAACCACGCTATGGCCCACGTAATCCGCACCGTAATGCCCGAATTCAACTGCGTCGGTGAAGGCTTTTCCATCAATGACCCCGAGGTGGAGGATATGGCCAGTACTTATAATGCCGAAGGCTCCGCCTTTTTTGTAGTAGCGCATGAGGTGGGCGGGGCCGCAGGTGCAGGGGCGGGTTTTTCAGGAGCAGTGGTCGTAGGCGGCGCAGGCTACGCCCCGCTGGCGGGCGGCGACGGTACGGTCTGCGAACTCCGTAAGATGTACTTACTGAAAGAAGGCCGTGGCTTCGGCGGCGGCCGTTTACTCATGGAAGCCTGCCTCGAAGGAGCCCGCGCCGCCGGCTACAAACAGATGTACCTAGAAACGGTGACGGCCATGAAGGACGCCGCTGAAGTGTACAAGAAATGTGGCTTCGAATACCTAGCCTGGCCGATGGGGGAGACGGGGCACGGCGGCTGTGATCTTTATATGGTTAGGGACCTGTAGGCAGTCGTAACTTACTTCTCGGCTTACCTTAGGGGCATTACCCATCTCTGCTCCGTCTTTTAACTGGATACTAATCGGTTTTGATATGAAACAATTGATCCTCATTCTGGCCGCTTTTCTCATGGCATCTAGTCCTAATGCGCAGTCCATAGACACTGTAAAATATAAAGCTTTACCTGATGGCGACCTCTATCTAGAGATTCTTTACCCGGAAGGATTGGATACCGCCGCCACCACTTACTCTACCGCACTATTCTTTTTCGGAGGCGGTTGGAACGGAGGACAACGTAGCCATTTTCGGCAGCAAGCAGGGTATTTGGTTGATCGGGGAATGATTGCCGTATTAGCGGATTACCGAACCAAAAATAGCCACGGAACCTCCCCCTTTGTATCGTTGATGGACGCCAAGTCTGCTGTACGTTGGGTACGGACGCACGGGCCGGGCTATAGAATTGATACCACCCGCCTGGCGGTGGGTGGAGGCTCCGCTGGCGGGCATTTGGCGGCGGCGACAGCACTTTGCTCTGGATACAACGATGAGGTCGACGACCTCTCCGTAAGCAGCGCTGGAAACGTGCTATTGCTGTTTAACCCCGTGATCGACAACGGCCCGGGCGGCTATGGATACAATAGAATAGGGGAAGTATTTTCTGACTTTTCACCGCTGCATAACATCCGTGAAGGTGCTCCACCAACACTCTTCCAGGTCGGCTCCAACGACAAGCTCATCCCCGTCGCCACCGCGGAGTACTACCGAACGGTGATGGAGAGAGTGGGTAGCCGGTGCGACCTTCGGGTCTATGACGGAGGGGAACACGGTTTTTTTAATCCTAAGAACAAGGACTTCTACGAACAGACCGTGATGGAAATGGATGCTTTTTTGGTAAGCCTGGGTTACCTGCAGCCACTGAAAGACAGTGGGGAATCAGAGCAACGGCCTTAAAGTTGTACCCTGCCCTTGCACCGGGTATGATACCAATCTCTTTAACCCCTTTCTTGTATCCAGCGTCCGCGCCGTAGAATGATCAAGCCTAAAGCGCAGCAACAATCAAATCTCCCATAGCATCAGTACCAACCTGCTCCTTAGGCCGCAGGTCCTCAGTCCCTTTGCCAGACTCCAGCACGGTTCCTACTGCTTTACGGATCGCATCGCCTTCTTTCACCAGGCCGAGGTGATCAAGCATCATCGCTGCAGAAAGAATAGCTGCTGTCGGGTTGGCCCGGTCCTGATCCGCACCTTCCGGCCAGGAACCGTGGATGGGCTCAAACATTCCAACCTTCGAGCCGACACTGCTGGAAGGTAGCAAACCAAGAGAACCAGCCAGTACGCTGGAAGCATCAGATAAAATATCGCCAAACATATTGCTCGTCACGATCACATCGAACTGTGCGGGATTGAGGATGAGTTGCATCGCCGCATTGTCGACAAACATGAAGCCGAGCTCGACGTCCGGATAGTCAGAAGCCATCTCGCGGGTGACCTCGCGCCAGAGGCGGGAGCTCTCCATCACGTTGGCCTTGTCTACCAGCATCAGTTTGCCACGGCGTTTGCCCGCTGCCTCAAAACCCATCTTCACGATCCGCTCAATCTCCATGCGGGTGTATAGGCAGGTGTCGAAGGCGGTATCACCTCCGTCCCGGCGGCCTTTGTCGCCGAAGTAGATGCCGCCCGTTAGTTCCCTGACGATCAGCATGTCCACGCCTTCCATGCGCTCAGGGCGGAGCGGGCTTAGGTGGGTAAGTTCTTTGTATCCGGCTACCGGGCGGAGGTTGGCGTACAGGCCGAGCTCCTTCCGGAGACGCAGCAAACCTTGCTCTGGCCGTACCGTAGCTGTAGGGTCGTTGTCGAAGCGGGGGTGACCGATGGAACCGAAGAAGATCGCATCGGAGCGCTTACAGAGATCAAGCGTCTCCTCCGGTAACGGATCGCCTGTCTGATCGATCGCAATGGCACCTACTGGCGCGAAGTCGAAGCGAAATTTATGACCAAATTTTAAAGCGACCTGGTTCAAAACCTTGATGCCTTGTTTGATTACTTCGGGGCCGATGCCGTCGCCGTCTAGTACGGCTATGTTGAAATTTGACATGTTATCTGTGGTAAGGGGTGCCCCCAGGTGGCGGCTATCTTAAAGGTAAACTACGCAGAGACTAAAGTAGTAGGATGAATTTATGGCTATAAGGTTAGCAAACCACTCAAGCCAATGAAAAGTCCACCCGCTCCCGCTCAAACTTCTCAATCAGCTCACCTTGGCTCAGCAGGTAGTCGATATCATCGTAGCCATTGATGAGGCAGGTCTTCTTGTAATTATCGATGTCGAAGGTGGAAACCGTGCCGGTGGTCTCGTTCTTGAACGTCTGCGCTTCCAGGTTAATGGTAAAGGCAGCAACCGGGTTCTGTTCGATCGTTTGGAGGATCTCGTCCAGTAGGGTAGGGGAAACGACCAGTGGTAGGATGCCGTTGTTCAGCGCGTTGCCCCGGAAAATATCCGCAAAGTAGCTGGACACCACGACGCGGAAACCAAAGTCACCAATCGCCCAAGCAGCGTGTTCCCGGCTGGAGCCGCAACCGAAGTTGGCACCGGCGACGAGGATTTGCCCGGAGTACGTCGGGTTGTTAAGTACGAAGTCTTCTTTCGGCTGGTCTTCTTTATCGTAGCGCCAGTCGCGGAAGAGGTTTTCACCGAAGCCATCGCGCGTAACTGCCTTCAGAAAGCGGGCGGGGATAATTTGGTCGGTGTCTACATCTTCGATTGGAAGCGGGACGGCGGAGGAGGTTAGTTTTGTGAATGGCGTCATGGAGGATTTAGCATTTTTGATTCAACATTTTAAATTTCTCTAGTGCGGTAGCTGTATAGCGGGCAGCAACACCCATCAAACAAACTTCCGAACATCAACAACCCGCCCAGTAACCGCAGCAGCAGCAGCGGTAAGCGGCGAAGCCAAAATAGTCCGAGCTCCGGGCCCTTGCCGTCCTTCAAAGTTCCGGTTGGAGGTAGAAACACAGTATTTTCCTGCAGGTATCTTGTCATCGTTCATGCCGAGGCAGGCCGAGCAACCGGCTTCCCGAAACTCGAAACCAGCGGCGACGAGCTTCTTGTCGAGCCCTTCGGCGATGGCTTGTTTGGATACTTGCTGTGAGCCAGGAACGACGATGGCGGTTACGCCAGCCGCCACTTTACGATTGCCGACGAGGCCGACGACGGCGCGCAGGTCTTCGATCCGGGAGTTGGTGCAGGAACCGATGAAAACGTAGTCGATCGGCTGGTTTTCTAAGTGCATTCCCGCTTCGAGGCCCATGTACTTCATTGCTTTGTCGATGCTGGCTTTGTTGTGTACTCTGGAACTGACAGGAATGGCCTCCTTCACGCCCATGCCCATACCGGGGTTTGTGCCGTAGGTGATCATCGGGGTGATGTCTTCTGCTTTGTAATTAAGCTCAAAGTCGAAATTCGCACCGTCTTCAGTAGGCAGCGACTTCCAGTAGGCAAGTGCGTCGTCCCAGTCTTTTCCTTTGGGGCTGAACTCGCGGCCTTCGAGGTAATCGAAAGTAGTTTGGTCGGGGGCGATGAGGCCGCCGCGGGCACCCATCTCGATACTCATATTGCAGATCGTCATCCGGCCTTCCATGCTGAGGGCGCGGATGGCCGAACCGGCGTATTCCACAAAGTAGCCCGTGCCGCCGCCGGTTCCGACCTGGCTGATGACGTAGAGGATGAGGTCTTTGGCGGTGACGCCGGGCGCGAGGTCGCCGTCAACGCTGATCCGCATTTTCTTTGGCGGGGTTAGTAGGAGGCACTGAGTCGCCATTACTTGTTCTACCTGGCTGGTGCCGATGCCGAAGGCGATTGCGCCGAAGGCTCCGTGGGTGCTCGTGTGGCTGTCTCCGCAGACCATCGTGATGCCAGGGCGGGTGATGCCAAGCTCGGGCCCGATAACGTGTACGATGCCTTGGTACGGATGGCCAAGACCAAATAGCTGTACGTCAAATTCAGCGCAGTTCTCGGTCAGCATTTGCACCTGTTTGGCGCTCAGCGGCTCGGTGATGGGCTTGTGCTGATCGATTGTCGGCACGTTGTGGTCGGCGGTGGCGACGATGCGGTCTTTGCGCAGCAGCGGGAGTTTGCGGCGGCGCAGACCGTCGAAGGCCTGCGGGCTGGTCACCTCATGAATCAGGTGGCGGTCAATGTAGAGCACCTGGTTGCCGCCGGGAATTTCTGTAACGACGTGTGCGTCCCAGACCTTGTCGAATAACGTTTTTGCCATGATATACTTGGGGCTTAAATCTTGTTGAGACAAAGGTAGGGAAATCGACCGTTCGTAACTATGACCGATTTTGATTTTTTTACGGCGCGGACGCGGGAGCAAGGAAGGGTTTAAAGCTAAGTTGGCCTTGCCACCCAACTTCATTTGCACCCGCGTTCGCGCCCAAAAAACTACCTTTACCTTCCTAATCAATCTCCCTCAAATTATGCTCTCCCGACTACTCATTTCAGCCCTGATCTGTCTGCCCCAACTGCTGGCGGCCTGGGGAGCCAATGGCCATCGCGTCGTAGCCCAAATTTGCTACGATAACCTCACCCCGGAGGCCCGTATCCGTGTGGACGACGCGCTGGGCGACAACTACCTCGCCCAGGTAAGCACCTGGCCCGATTACATCAAGGCCGAAAAAGGCTGGGATTTCGCAAAGTCTTGGCACTATATGACCGTACAGCCCGACGAAACACCGTCCGACGTCGCCATCGGTAACCAGCGCAAGCCTAAAATCGACGATGTACGTGAAGGCATCGAACTGATGGTCGATATTCTCAAAGGAAACGCGGAGGCACGCGGCAGAATGACCGACCTCCTGGCTGAAAACAAGTTAGAACCGCTCGCTGGTTCTCTCGACGCCACGGCGCTGGCTTTCCTCATCCATTTCATCGGAGACGTACACCAACCGATGCACGTGGGCAAAAACCGCGACCTGGGCGGCAATAAAATATCGGTACTTTACTTCGGTGAGCGCAAAAACCTACATTCCGTCTGGGACTCTGGGATTCTTGAGCACGAAAGACTGAGCTACACAGAGTTTGCCGATTTTGCCACCATGCACACCCGCGCCCGCAAGGCGCAATGGGAAAACGCTCCGCTAGCGGAGTGGATCAGCGAATCTATTGAACTGCGCGAACGGCTCTACAACACCCTTTACGATCGTACCGACCGGGAAACAGGCCTACCAGAGTTTTCTTGGGATTATCAGCACGACTTTTTACCGGTGGTGGAAGACCGACTGGCTGCGGCGGGGTACCGGGCTGCTGCTTTGCTGAACGGGATTTATAAATAGTTCCTTAGCACTACCGCGCGTCGGAGCCGTGCGGTAGTGCTAAAATGCTAAAGGTCTAACTCAAACCGCAATGATCTCCTCCAGATCAGCATCTGCTACTTCTTTCTTGCTATCGGCAATAACCAGGAATTTCTGGTAAAGGGAGTCGAGTTGCACCTTGGTAACATCATGGCCCAGGTTCTTGAAACGGTAAGCCAGCGCCGCCCGCCCGCTACGTGCGGTAAGTACAATGCGGGACTCATCAACGCCAACTTCCGCCGGGTCGATGATCTCGTAAGTATCGCGCCGCTTGATCACGCCGTCCTGGTGGATGCCGGAACTGTGCGCGAAGGCATTGTCGCCAACGATCGCTTTATTCGGCTGCACCACCATACCCATGCTTTCGCTGACGAGGTGGCTGGTTTCTAGCAGTAACTTGCTGTTAATGTTGGTGTACATGTTCAAGTGATCGTGCTGGCGCATGATCATCACCACTTCTTCGAGCGCGGTGTTGCCGGCCCGTTCGCCGATGCCGTTGATGGTGCACTCGATCTGGCGCGCGCCGCCCATCGCTCCGGCGATAGAGTTGGCGGTAGCCAGGCCCAAATCATTGTGGCAGTGGGTACTGAGGACGCACTTATGGATGCCGGTGACGTTGTCGCGCAGGTAGGCGATCTTTTCCATGTACTCGTTTGGCAGGCAGTAGCCGGTGGTGTCGGGGATATTGAGCACCGTAGCTCCGGCCTTAACTGCGCCTTCGATGACCCGGGCTAGGAATTCGTTGCCCGTTCGTCCAGCATCTTCGGCGTAGAACTCCACGTCTTCAACGAAGCTCTTGGCGTACTTTACGGCGGCTATTGCCCGGCGGATGATCTCGTCCTGGGTAGTCCGTAGTTTATACTGGATGTGGCTATCGGAAGTGCCAATTCCGGTATGGATACGTGGGCGTTTAGCGGTCTTCAGGGAGTCAGCGGCCACTTCAATATCTTTCATTACGGCACGGCTGAGCGCGCAAACGATTGGCTCGGATACTACGCGGCCGATTTCACGGACGCTCTGAAAATCTCCGGGGCTGGAAATTGGGAACCCCGCTTCGATCACATCTACACCGAGCAGTTCAAGCTGGCGGGCGATTACGAGCTTTTGGGCCGTGTCCAGCTTACAGCCTGGAACCTGTTCTCCATCGCGGAGGGTGGTGTCGAAAATCTGAATCTGATTGGTTTTCATACGCGGTTATGCCCTGGTTAGGTGGGCGTTTCTATCTTTACGGCTCCGAAAGTAGGGCCTTAATTTGGTCAGGAGGATAAAATTAAGGCTTTATAGCAGAGTTTTTGAAGTCGGACTTGTCAATAAAACCCTACAATCGCTACACCGTACAAAGGTAGTTTGTTTCGTAAACATTTGCCTGGTAGCGGCTTATCTAAAGACTTAATACAATGCCAAAGCAAAAGACAGACGACCTTTTAAAACTCGTTGCCTCACTCAACCGAGCAGAAAAAAGACACTTTCGGCTTTTCGTCAAGCGTAA
>JAPKCQ010000130.1 GCA_026421165.1 Lewinella sp.
CCATGGGAGATGGCCCTCAAACAGGTGTTGAGGTAAAGGAAGCTAATCATTACCTTCTCTACGGCTTGGCTCCACTCAAACAATCCGACCCCGTTGCAATGGCTAACGGTGCTACAGACTACCAAGTTACGATCACTCATACTTTCGTAGATGGCTTGTTAAATGCTATCACTGCTGGCCTTTACACACCTACGACAACAATAGTTAAGCGGTAAAGTCGATATGATAAAAGTCATCTTAATGATTATAGGTGTACTCCTGATCTTGTTCGCCATTTTATCCTCTTTTACCTACTTTTTAGATTACGACCGACTGTCTAATTATGGTAAAGGATTTGTTTGGGGTAAAGGCATTCTTCTACTACTTGGTGGAGGGATGGTTATGCTAGCATTGCGCCTTGGTCGCAAAACATCATGAGGGCAAAATACTGAAAGGTTCAAAGAATAAGCGCTTCCAAATACATCTTATTTGGAAGCGCTTTTTTGTAGTCCTATAAATATGGCAACTGTTTTTAGCTGCCAAAGCTAAAGGCCGTAATTAATAAAGCAACCACCAATATTGTAAGCGCAACAGAAATAATACCACAGACCAGACCAGCAATGGCCAACCCACGGTGCGGCCGTCCTTCGCGGTTGGCCTTCCGCAGCCCGATGGCGCTCAAAACAATAGCGGGAACTCCAAGAATAAAGCCTCCGCCAAGTAGGCTCAGCACACCGCAGACGAAGCCCGCGATGGCCAGTCCGTTTCCATAGCCATAGCCACTCCGACGGGCTTTACGGGTTTCCCTTTTCTGTTTGCGGGCCATGGTTTTTACCGCGATGCGTTCCCGGAAGGTAAGCTTGCGGCCCAGCTCGGCTTCGAGGCTAGCACGCGTGATGATGGTTTCTTGTGCGGCGGCTGCGGGAGGAGCTACTATGGCTGCCGTAAGGTTGGTGGTAAATCCGCTTACTACGAGCAGGCTGAGCATTAGGAATCGGGTCATTGTCTGAGTATTAAATGATTAATAGATAGGTTAGAGTAAAGGTTTTTCAGAGAGAGACGGTGCTGACTCATCCCAATGTGGCGCACCAAAAATAAGCTTGGGCCACCGAATATCCCAGAATTTTAGTGTTGCCTTAACTTATAAGACTCCGGTACGAACACCGCTGCCCATTCTACTGCTTTGGTGAATAAGTAATATTGCCTAACTACAAACCGACACACGTATGCGTTTTTCTACTCTTTCCCTACTGTTCGCCCTCGTGCTCGCCATGGCTGCACCGCTGAAGGCAGTTATCGTAGTTCCTCCACCCGCCGCCACCGAGGCCGGTACTTCCACCAAAGCTGAGATAGCCACCGCCGCCGCAAAGTACAAAGCCACCCTATCCGCTATGGGTGCGAAGGAGCGCCGCGCTTTTAAGAAAGAACAAAAGCGGAACCTAAAGCAGACACTTAAGCAATACAAGCAAGACATCAAAAACGAAGCCAGAGACGTCGATGTAGATGATGTGGTACTTATTCTGCTTGCAATATTTCTTCCACCTTTAGCCGTTTATCTCCACCAGGGTGAGCTTAATACTAAGTTTTGGATCAGCTTGATTCTAACGCTGTTAGGCTGGCTTCCTGGTATCATCTACGCTCTTCTCGTAGTTACCGGCAACACTAAGAAGAAGTAACGATCGCACGGGCGGCCCGTTTGGCCGCCCCACCCGACCCCAGTCGCTCGCGCAGGCGTTGGAGGTCTGACAGTTGCTGGTCCCGCACGGGGCCGGCAATTGTTTTTTGAAGATGGTCCGCCAGGTTTTTCGGGTTAAAATCGGACTGGATGAGCTCGGGCACTACGGGCGCATCCATCACCAGGTTGACGAGGCTAATATATTTGATGCGGCTACCCACCATCCAGCGAGCTATGCGGTAAGCCAGCCAGTTGCCTTTATAAACAACAACCTGTGGCACGCCGAACAGGGCGGTTTCCAACGTTGCGGTTCCGCTGGTGACTACGGCGGCGTGGGCGGTTTGCAGCAAGCCGTAGGTGTCGTTCATCACTATACGGACATCATTCGGGGCGCGGTCGCAGGATGCAATGATGGCTTCATAAAAAGCAAGGTCCTGGGCCGGCGCTCCAGCGATTACGTAGTCGTGCTCCGGATGGCGAGCCGCGGCGGCCAGCATGAGGGGAAGACCTACGGATATTTCTTGTTTGCGGCTTCCTGGGAGTAAGGCGATTTCAATTCTCGATTCTTGGTTCCCGGTTCTTGATTCTTGATTTCCGTCGTCGGAGGTACTAGAATTTATGAGACTACCCTGGGTACTGCCCCCTTGCCTTTTAACCTTCTTTGCACCCTGCGTACTCGCCTGATCTTCTGCTGCTTTCACCACGTCCAGCAACGGATGACCAACGAAGGTCGCCTTAACGCCCCGCTCCGCATACCAAGCCTCCTCGAAGGGAAGGATGACGAGCATCCGGTCAACATTAGCCTTGATCTGCGCTACCCTACCCGAGCGCGACGCCCATACCTGCGGGCTGATATAATAACTGATATCATAACCCGCTGGCCGCGCCCATTTCGCAATCCGCAGGTTAAACCCGGAGTAATCAATCAATACCAGCCGGTCGGGCTTATACCCCGAAATGTCTTCGCGGCACATCCGCTCGTTCCGCAGGATAGTCGGTAGGTTTTTAACGATTTGTACCACCCCCATGAAGGCCAGCTCGCGGTAGTGCTTCACGATGGTGGCTCCGGCTTCTTCCATCAAACCTCCGCCCCAGGCCCGGAACTCCGCAGCCGGGTCCTCCGCCCGGATGGCACGGATCAGGTGAGAACCATGGAGGTCGCCGCTGGGCTCGCCGGAGATTAGGTAGTATTTCACAGGGTATAAAATTAGAAATTAGAGGACTAGAGAGCTAGAAATTAGAAAACTAGGACTGCCGCAAAAAAGAGTTAGCGTGTCCGGTAAAATTACGCTTTCCCCATCTAATCATAGTAAAAAAGCGCAGCATCGCAAACGGATAAGTGCGGCAGCCTATTTACTCCTCCCAATAATAACCACCCCCAAAATAACCAGTCCCGCCCCCAAGGCCTGCACCAGGTTGAGGTACTCACCAAGGATGAAGAACTCAAGGACGATCGTTGCCACCGGCCCAACGGCCCCGAGGATCGCCGCGTCGTTAGCCCCGATCCGCCGGATGCCCTCCGTAACCATATATCCGGGGATAACGGTACAGAAGACTCCCAACATAATTCCGTAGCCGTACAGGCCCCACGGTAACCCGAGCAGCGTGTTACCGCTGAGCAAGACGTGTAATAACACCACGGCACAGGCCGCCAGCATCGCCAGGCTAGTGTAACGAATGCTACCGATGACCGGCGTGAGCTTACCACTGCCAATCACGTAAAAGCTGTAAAGTAAGGCACTGAGAAATACCAGCCCCGCACCAAGGGAGAACTTGTCGCCCAGGGAAAAGTCTGACCCGCTAAAGGCAAGGCCAATACCCACATAACAGATTATCGTAGCGACCCACTGTACCGGTTTAATCGGTGTTTTAAAGGCTACCCGCTGAATCAGCAGCACCATCGTCGGGTAGCAGAATAAAATCAGGCGCTCCATACCAGCACTGAGGTACTGCAAACCAAGAAAGTCGGTATAACTGGCCAGGTAATAGCCGCAGATACCCAACAGCATAATGACGCCGAAGGCCCGGGGGCTTACGCTTTGCTGGTTTCCCGTCTTGCCCCGCTTCAGGTAGCCGATGGTGAGAAAGAACGGTAAGGCAAAGCCCATCCGCAAGCCCAATAACACGATGCTGCTTACCCCATAATCGAGGTAAGACAGCTTGATCACGATGGCCTTGCAGCTGAACATTACCGCTCCTCCGAGGGTGAGTAGCAGGCCAATTAGGCGGTTGCGGGTTGCGGCGGCTTCTGCTTCGGATATTTGAGCTGGGGTCATGGCCTTTAATTGTCCTGACAAAGGTAGGTTCAGCCATTTCATCAGGCTGTCATTTTAGGCGTATGCTGTAATTGGCAAAACGAGGGTTTTACGATTGCTGCCTTTTATTCTTGCACTTGCCCTGGCGCTGCTAGTGGCTTAGAATCTCGTAAAAAGGCCTTAAGAATCTGTCCCTCCAGTGACCGCGGTTTCTTCCTACAAATCACCAAGTTTCTTCCTGCAAATTCTGTAATTATTAACAACGTACGCACCGATGCGGAAGGGTGTGTAATTTCAAGTATACCTTTAGCTACGATTACCTCTAGTAACCCTGAAGCGCTCTTCCGTAAGCCCAGCGATGGCAACTACCCGTTGCTCGATACGGATTTCGGGAGCGACGATCCTTCCGAAATCACAAACGATGAACCGGCCCTCAGACAGCAAGTTTGAGGGCCGGTTCGTTTTTGAATAGTTTTAGGGCGCGGCCGCAGGTGCGAGGTGGTGGATGGGAAAACAGCAGGTCCGCAAAAATCTGTTCATAAGTCATTGCTTGGCTGCCGGAGGCGACTTGCTCTAAAACGTCCCTTGAACCTGCGTCCGCGCGCAAGTAATCTTCCCTCGTGAATGGCAACCAACTCTCAGCAGGTTTACCCTCACCAGACCAATCCTACCATAAAGTTTCACCTTCTCCGCTTAACAGCTTGTGTAAACGAACTATTCGTATATTTGCAGCCGTTTCGCGAAAACCGGGTCTGGGAGGCTCCGGCTTCGCGAACGCCGATTTTTATATTTCACTGGCCCTCGAAAGGGGGCTTTCGTTTTATAAACCGGCTCTTCAATCACCCTTTTTTAATTGTGGTGGTCCTTACTCACTTCATTGTAGGTTAGGCCCCCGCTGAGGGCCGATGAAACAACAACTTTCCGATCTGTAAACAGTACTAACGGTACTGAGCTTCACCGGGCGTTCAAAACTATAGCTACGGCTATATCCTTCGCCCACCCGGTTTGCCCAGCACTACGGTCGCTCATTCTCAACCAGGAAAGTTATTATTTCACCGACCCTAAACCTAAATTTTTTTCATTATGCAAGGCAAAGGAATTATCAAATTCTTCCTTGTGGTCATGCTTATTGTCACGGCCGTGCAGTACCTCTACATCATTCCCACCTCTGGTGCGGAAAGCGATGCAGACGACTTCGCGACGGAACAATCAGGCGAGACTGAAGGAGAGGATTACCGAGCCAAGCGCTCGTATTTCCTCGACAGTATCTCCGACCAGAACATCCTCGATGTACCCGGATTCAAATCATTCACGTACCAGGACCTCAAAGCCAAACAGCTTAACCTGGGACTTGACCTCAAGGGCGGCATGGCAGTCGTTCTCCAAGTAGACCTCAAAGAGTTCCTCTTTGCGCTCTCCCGGAAAAACAAGGACGACATCACTCTTAAAGAAGCAATTGAACAAGCCTCCCAAGCTCAAGCAAACGCCCAGGATGATTACATCGCACTTTTTGCTAAATCATGGCAGGACGTTCGCGGTGACAAGAAACTGGCCACCCTCTTCAGCAGCAACGATGCGTTGCGCGAAGACATCAACATAAACTCTTCCGACGCTGAGGTTATCCGCGTACTCCGCGACAAAGCCAACGAAACGGTACAGTTGACGTATGACCTGCTTAAGAAGCGTATCGACCAACTTGGTGTCGTTCAGCCTAACGTTAGCCTTGATGCTGACCGTGACCTGATCCTCGTCGAGCTACCGGGCATCGAGAACCCCGCCCGTGCACGTACCTTCCTGCAGGCCGCTGCCAACCTGGAATTCTTCCACGTTAAGCGTGTCGACAATACCGCTATCAACACCCTCGTAACCCTCGATCAACAACTCGACCGCAAGGCGAAGATCGAAGCTGGCCGCGACAGCACCTTTGTAGAAGAGAAGGTTATGGTATCTGATACCATTTTCGCCCTTGACGAGTTGGGTAACATTCTGACCGACTCCATCGCCTCCATCACGGAGCGCGAAGTAGCACCCGATCAGACCGCTGGCCCCCTCTTTAGTCTCTTCAGCCCCAACACCGGCAACCTCGGCGAATCCGTACTCGGTATTGCTTCGGAGAAGGACCTGGAGGCCGTTTCCGCGCTTCTCGAGTCTCCCGAAATAGCCCGCCAGTTCCGCGACGTTGTTTTCCGTTGGGAAGAATCACCACTACCTAGTGCTGAAGGCGAACCAGCTACTGACCTTTACGCTTTATACCAGCTGCAGATGCCCCGCTCCGGTGAGGCCCTGCTCACTGGTGAGTCCATTACCAACACCTCCTCCGGCCCTCAGCCCGACGGCCAGGTAGCGGTAAACCTCAGCATGAACTCCGAAGGTGCCCGCACCTGGGCGCGCATGACCACTGAAGCCGCTAACGACAACAACCGTCAGGTAGCAATCCTGCTCGATGGCCGCGTCGTCTCTGCACCTTCCGTACGTGGTCCCATCCCCGGTGGCAACACTGCCATCACGGGTAATTTCAACGTTCAGACGGCAACTGACCTTGCTAACATCCTGAAGGTTGGTCGCCTGCCAGCGCGTACACAAATCATTCAGGAAAGCATCGTAGGCCCGAGCCTTGGTGCCGCAAACATCAACAGTTCCATTACGGCCCTGCTGATCGGTTTCGGTCTCGTACTCGTTTTCATGTTGTTCTACTACGGTGGTGCTGGTATCGTTTCGATCCTCGCCCTGCTGCTCAACCTCGTGTTTATCTTCGGTGCCCTGTCCAGCTTCGGTACGGTCCTTACCCTCCCGGGTATCGCCGGTATCCTGCTTACGATCGGTATGGCCGTTGATGCGAACGTTATCATCTACGAGCGTATCCGAGAGGAACTACGCTCTGGTAAAACGGAGCGCAATGCTGTCTCTGATGGCTTCAGCAACTCCTACTCTGCCATTATTGATGCCAACGTTACCACACTCCTCGTGGCGGCAACACTGGCCTACTTTGGTCTTGGCCCCATCAAGGGTTTTGCGGTAGTCCTCATGGTTGGTGTGGTTTCCTCCGTATTCACTGCCGTTCTCGTTGGCCGCCTGGTCATCGAATGGTGGTTGGATAAAGGTAAGCCCCTTAGCTTCTGGACCGCCCCTTCTAAGAACCTGTTCAGCAACATCGACATCAACTGGATGCGTAACCGTAAGATCACTTACGGTATCTCTGCTATCCTGGTACTTGCGTCCCTAGTTTCTGTCGGCACCCGTGGTTTCGACCTTGGTGTTGACTTCAGGGGAGGCTACAGCTACGTTGTTGAATTCGATCAAGACGTTGATTCTCAAGACCTGCGTGATGCACTGACCGCCCCCTTCGGTAGCGTGCCAACCATCAAAGCCGTTTCTAGCGATAATACCTTCAACATCGTAACCGACTACCTCATAGACCAGACCGGTCAGATCGACGGTAAAGAAGCACAGGACGTTGTTATGGAAGCCCTTTTTGCTGGTGTTAACTCCGTTGCCGGTGACAACCTCACCATGGACGCGTTCAGCGACCTTGGTGCTGATTCCGGTACCCACGTTACCAGCGTAAGCAAGGTAGGCCCGACGATCGCCGATGATATCAAGCGCTCCGCCTTCTGGGCCGGTGGCATTGGTCTCCTCCTAATTTTCCTCTACCTCTTGCTCCGCTTCAATAAGTGGCAGTACTCACTTGGTGCCATCCTGGCCCTCGCACACGATAGCATTATCGTACTTGGTATCTTCTCCTTCGGTTGGGCCCGCTTTGGCTTCAACATGGAGGTTGACCAGGCCTTCATTGCTGCCATCCTTACGGTGATCGGTTACTCCATTAACGATACGGTGGTTGTATATGACCGTATCCGTGAGTACCTGAATACTTACGTGAGCCGCGGGAAGACGGAAGTTATCAACGCTGCTGTTAGCAGCACGGTTTCCCGTACGATCATCACGTCCCTTACTACGATGATCGTGGTCCTAGTACTCTTCCTCTTCGGTGGTAGCAGTATCAAGGGCTTCGCGTTTGCACTCCTCGTGGGCATCCTCGTGGGTACGTACTCCTCCATCTTCATCGCTACGCCGGTTGTCCATGACCTCACGGATGATATGGAAGCGAAGTCTACGGCGAACCTTGAGAAAGCCAGTACCACTAAAGCCTAAACCGTCCTCCCAGCGGTTTTCAAGTGCTGAATACTAACATAAATCCCCCTCTAGCCTACCAGCTTGAGGGGGATTTTTTTAGTTCTTTAGCCTCTTAATTCGTTAGGCCTACCGCACGTAATAGATGTAAGACACCGTACTAAGCTAAGTCCTCAGACAAAGAACAGCACGCACATATAATCAGGCGCGGTCGCAGGTGCAAGGGGAGGTTTAGAGGATCACTTCGACCACCATATTATGCCTTACCGCCTATCCCAAATAGTAGCCCTAACAGACCAACAGACAACAGACTAACAGACTAACAGACTATTTCCTTACCTTGCAGGAGTTAGAGTTTATACCACAAGTAAAAAAAGTCGGTAACCGTTCCTGCAGCTATGCGTTACGTCCCCCCGGCATCTGAATGCTGATTCACATAAAGTTACAATGACATCCCACAGAGTATTACTGATTGAGGATGATCCTCTCGAAGCTACGCTTGCACGGCGTACGCTCCTTCAGATCGACAAAAACATCGATGTGGTTCGTCTCCGTGATGGAGCCCACTTCCTCGAGTTCTATAAAAAAAACCACCCCGTCAAAGGCATCAGCCTCGCGATTATGGACCTCCACATGCCCCGCATTGATGCTTTTGGTGTGCTCAAGGCCCTTCAGGATAGTGGTGTGCGTGCCCCCTTTCCCATCGTTATGTTCTCCTCTTCGGAAGACCAGGAACAGATTGAGCGGGCTTATCAGCTTGGCGCCTCAGCCTTCGTAAACAAGCCTACCGCACCCAAGGCTTACCGCGAGGCTATGGAGCATATTGTTAATTTTTGGTTGACTATTAATCGGCGGTAGCGGCTACTTTTGTATTTTAGCTATAGAAAAACAACTACGTAAAAAGGCCGAAAAGAAAGTGATCGCCAAAATCGCGTTTTATCAATCTCTAGTTGTTTTCTCCTGTATTTCCGTTGTGTTGCTTATACTGAGTTTTTACCTGCCGGGTGCTGCCATTTGGTTAAGGTTACCAATACCTATTTTTGTTATGGTCCTGGGAATCCTTTTCCTAACAGTATTTGGGCTACCTACTGCTGAAGGCATTTCAGACAATTGGAAAGAGGAGGAAATCAAAAGGAAATGAATAAGCTACGCTGGCGAAAAAAGGTGCATCTCCCCCCACTGAAGGACTTGTCTGAAACAGAAGTTTTAGAATTGAAAGAGCTGGAGCGGCTCCAAGAAAAATGGGATTTAGATGAGGATTATGTCTAGCCCAACGGGTAAATCATCGTCGTCGTTTACTCAGCGCTTCCCGTCATAAGGGGCCAAGCTACATCAGCTGACCTAATTACAACAACCACTTCCCCCGTCCTGCATCGGCGGACAGACTTCCGTCCCATAAGAGCAGTAAACACAGCAATCCCCGGCCTTAGGGCGCAGCACTTCCCCACATCCCTTGCAATCATAAAAATATTGGCAAGCGTCGGTAGGCATAATTTCTTCTTCCCGGTGGCTGCACTTTGGGCAAGTGATCGTAGACTGTAGCTTCATCGTTGAGGTACTCATAGCTCCGTTATGTTTTTTGCTTTGATGGTAGTGAACTCCGCAACGGTATAGCCCGTCGTGGCAATTGCCACCGCTATGCTTTCAGCGTTGGTTTGGCCTGCATCGAAGGTGACCACCGTGTTTTTCTCCGCGTAGGAGGCTTCAATTTCGACGACTCCATCCAGCTTATATACTACGTCGGAGACATGCTTTTCGCAGCCTCCACAGGTCATGCCCTCTACCGTGAATGTGGCGGTCATCAGTTCGCTCCGGTCCGTGGGCGAAACTGCTGCTTTACCCGTTACCGGACCATCTCCGCCCGTAAAAGAAGGAATAGCCAGAAAGACCACCGCCAACACGGAGGCTACCGTAAGAAACCAACGGGACTGGAGTAGCGGACGCCTCTCCGGTGGGCAGTCACAAGCCTCCGCCGGTGTGGGGCGTAAATGAAAATACCAGGCGGTACCCAGCGCCAAGGCTGAAGCCCCGATGAAGTAAGGCCGCAAGGGTGCTATCCAGGAAAACCCGGACAACAAGCCCGTTCCACCTGACACCAGGGCCAGTATGGGAGCGATGCAGCATAATGAGGCCGCGACTGCGGCGAGTAGTCCGGTAGAGGAAGCCAGGGTTTCCTTTTTCATATTGTCTTCATTTCGGTTAACAAGTTGGCCGTTTGTGCTAGCCGCTGTTGGAACTCCGGCACCGTAGTGTGATAGATTGTGTTTCCAACTCGTCGGGAGGTGATTGCCCCTACTTCCTTTAGTTTTCGCAACTGCTGCGATACGCCCGGCACACTTATTTCCAGTACTTCGGCCAAATCACATACACATAGTTCACGTTCCAACTCCAACAGCCGCAAGATGAACAATCGTACCGGGCTGGAACAAACGGAAAATGTTTTAGCCGCATTCGTCAGTTCCGTAGAGCTAACGACTAGCAGTTGCTTACAACGGATTATTTGGTCTCCGTCGCGGAAATTACGGACACACGTTTTTGTGGCGCTAGAAGCTTTCATTCGGCAAAGGTAAACCTATTTAACCAAATGCTTAAATAGGTTTACAATACCTGACAAGTGCATTAGTCTAACTCCTTCTTCAGCAACTGCGCATTCACCACACAAGTCACCCTACTTATACTCATCAGCGCCGCCGCAATGGCGAGACTAATCATCAGGCCTAGAAAACCTATAGCCCGCGGCAACGCCACCGCGTTGTACCCCGTAGCCCACTACAAGTTCTGGACCATTTTGCGGTAGGTGTCTTTTTCGGATAAAATGAGTTTAAGAACGCCAATTTTCTGGAAGGCCCAGTGGCGCCCACTAAAACTCCCGTATTTGGTCGGCGAAAGTGACAAAGCCAATAAGCTTTCCGTCAACGATCAGGAATATATTGGTCTCTACTTCAGATCGTAAGCCAGTAAGCAGCACGGCCGGCCAGGTGCTGCGTCTTTGATTTTGGCCCCTTGCGCGTCGCTAGACTAGTTTTACGACCTTAGGAACGCCATTTTTGATTTAATAACTGTCCGATTTGCGGCCTAG
>JAPKCQ010000131.1 GCA_026421165.1 Lewinella sp.
CAGCACCAAAAGGCATCGCAGATTACCCCAATATTTAATGTTGACAGACCACTAGCTTTTCATTTACCTCGCATTGCTTGGCGTAATCTCACCATGATCCGGTTATGACGACCACGATTTCATGAACTCCGACGGTCACCTCGACGACCCGGGCACCTGCGCCAACCTGTCCTGCCACGACCACTTTTCTTATTTTCTGAAGGTGAACACCGCCGGCAGGATCACGGAATACTATGGTTGGCTGGAAGAGCTTGGTTGGTGAGTCGCTAAGTTGGCGTGTTCGTAAGTCATTGGGTTGCTACCGCACATGGCAGGTGTGATAAACTACCATGCATGGCAAACGTGATTAAGCGACTCACTTCACGCCACAAAAGAACTATTAAAAGCATCTTATCTTTGCACGCCCTAAAAAAGGACCAGATATGAAAATTGCAGTTATAGGCACCGGTTATGTCGGCCTAGTTTCCGGAACATGTTTTGCCGAAACCGGTAACGATGTTATTTGCGTTGACATCGATGCCGCCAAGGTTGAAAAAATGCGCAACGGCGAAGTGCCGATCTACGAACCCGATCTCGACGTGCTCTTTGAGCGCAACCAGCGCCAGGGCCGCCTGAAGTTCACGACTGACCTGAAATCCGCCGTAGACCACGCCGAAATAATCTTCCTGGCCCTACCCACTCCTCCCGGCGCCGACGGCTCCGCCGACCTACGTTTCATCCTCGGTGTGGCTAAGGACCTAAGCGGAATGATCAGCCACTACACCGTAGTAGTTGACAAAAGCACCGTGCCCGTAGGCACCGCCGAACGCGTACATGCTGCCCTAGCTGAAAACCTCGACGAAAGCCTGTTCGACGTTGTCTCCAACCCCGAATTCTTACGCGAAGGCGTAGCCGTGGACGACTTCTTAAAGCCCGATCGCGTAGTGATCGGTACCAGTAGCGGTAAAGCAGAGGAGGTTATGCGCCGCCTGTACGAACCTTTCGTCCGCTCCGGTAATCCAATCATTTTTATGGACATTCGCTCCGCCGAAATGACGAAGTACGCAGCCAACTCTTACCTGGCTACTCGCATCAGCTTCATGAACGAAATCGCCAACCTCTGCGAAAAGGTAGGCGCGGACGTAGATGCAGTGCGAAAAGGTATGGGCAGTGATACCCGCATCGGTAAGCGCTTTCTTTTTCCCGGCGTAGGCTATGGAGGAAGTTGCTTTCCCAAGGACGTACAGGCCCTGGCCCGCACCGCCGGACACAACGACTACGAATTCCAGATCCTTAACGCCGTGATGGCCGTCAACGACCGCCAGCGCCTGCGCATAGCCGATAAGATCGAAGCCTACTACGGCACCGACCTGAAGGGCAAAACCATCGCCCTTTGGGGATTGGCCTTCAAACCTAATACCGACGATATCCGCGAAGCCCCCGCACTCTACACCATCGATCGTCTCCTAGCTGCTGGCGCCAACGTCCGTGCTTACGACCCCGAAGCGATGGATAACGTGAAGGAGCTCTACGGCGACAAAATCACCTTCTGCGAAAACCAGTACGATGCCCTTGAAGGCGCCGACTCTCTGGCCATCGTTACCGAATGGTCCCTCTTCCGAACGCCCGATTTCGGCCGGATGAAGGAAACAATGAACCACAGCGTCATCTTTGATGGCCGCAATCTTTACGATTTACGGCGCATGGTGGAAGCTGGGTTTTACTATGATTCTATTGGCCGTGGCACGGTCAGCTGACTCGGTGAGTTGCTACCTCCGTTACTCCCACAGCGCTCCGCTTGTTCGCCGAAGGTGCGCAAGCGGAGCGCTGCGAACGGTACTTGTGGCAGTAACTCGCTAACCCAAAGACTCAGTTTGGCCGCAGCAACTCAGTGACGCGCCAACGCACAAACTCACCAACATGAAAATAGCCATCATTGGAACCGCCCACCCCTACCGCGGTGGCCTTGCCGCCTTCAACGAAAGGCTAGCGACCGAGTTGGCCAAAGAGCATGAAGTAAGCATTTTTACCTTTACCCTGCAGTACCCCGGTTTTCTTTTTCCGGGCAAATCGCAGTACACCGACGGGCCGGCGCCGACGGGTTTGCGGATCGTTCGTAACATCAGTTCGGTCAATCCGTTGAGCTGGTACCTTGCCGGGCGACAGATTGAAAAGGAAGGCTTTGATCTGGCCATCATATGCTTTTGGTTGCCATTTATGGGGCCGGCTTTGGGTACCGTGGGGCGGCTGGTTGGTTGCCCGGTAATTTCGGTAGTGCACAATATCATCCCGCACGAGCCGCGGCCGGGGGATGTGGCTTTTGCCCGCTACTACTGCGGGGCATCCGACGGCTTTCTTTCACTGACGGACGCCGTCGCCGACGACCTGAAGCGCTTCATCGGTGACAAACCGTCGGTAATTTCTCCGCATCCGGTTTACGATCACTTCGGAGAACGGACGGACCGGGAAACGGCGCTGACTAAACTTGGTCTACCGACGGATAAAGAGTACCTACTGTTCTTCGGCCTCATCCGTGACTATAAAGGCCTAGACCTGTTGCTGGAGGCCTTTGGCGACGAACGCTTTAATGACCGTAACCTTCACTTGCTCGTTGCCGGAGAATTCTATACCAGCCGGGCTCCGTACGACGCTATCATTGAAAAAAATGGACTGGCCGATCGTGTTACCATCATCGCCAAGTTTATCCCGGACGATGAGGTAGCGGATTACTTCAATGCAGCTGATCTGTTGGTACAACCGTATAAAACAGCTACCCAGAGCGGAGTTACTCAGATCGCCTACCACTTTGAGAAACCGATGATCGTGACCGACGTTGGTGGCCTTGCTGAAATGTGTCCGGATGGGCGGGTGGGCTACGTCGTAGAACCCGAGCCCGTCGCTATCGCTGACGCCATTATTCGCTACTTCGATGCGACCAATCGGGCGGCGATGCAGGTGATGATCCGGGAGGAGAAACGACGGTATGATTGGGAGATTATGGTGGAGGCACTGCTGAAGCTTGCGGCCGTTTAAAAAAGATGTACTACATTTGTAGTATGAACCCGTTCTCGACAAAACTAAGGGCGGTTAAGCATCGTTTAGTCCGTGTGCAGAACAAATTGCTGAATGGGTTGAGCGCCTCTGGTGCAATTTACCTTTACAGAATCACGCTAGAGGCGCTGAACTCACTTAAAAGTGTAATTTAACGTACACACGTTTTGTCTCTTGCTGGCCTAACGCTTTTTCTAAACGTACTTTTGCCCCGCTATACAAATACCTTTTTCTATGTTACGTCGTCTTCTTACGCTGGTTATTGCTTTTTCCGCATTGAGTCTTTCCGCTCAATTTAGCAACCCGATTAGTTGGGATTTTACCTTTAAGCAGGTGGAAGGAGATAATTTTGACCTGATTGCCACTTCTTATGCGGAAGACGGCTTCATGATCTACAGCCAGTTTACACCGGAGGGCGGCCCTATACCAACGATTTTCACATGGGAACTGGGTAATCACTATGAGTTGATAGGGAGAACAGAGGAAAAGGGCCACCTCAAATCCGGCATGGATGAGATGTTTGGCATCAATGTTGAAAAATTCCTGGCAGATAAGCCCGTTACCTGGACGCAACGGGTGAAAGTGAAGAATTACGACACCCCAATTGAGATGATGGTGGAGTGGATGTGCTGTGATGATATGGAGTGTTTGCCTCCTACGGATGAAATTTACAGCTTTGTTTTGCCCGCTCCGCAGGCTGCTAAGAGCACGAAGACAACACCGGCGGCTGGAAACACCGAGGACACAAAGGCCACACAGAGCATAGAGCCGACAAAGAACACAGATAAGAAAGGAAGCGGTGCTTCAATCTCTCCCGTGCCCTCCGACGCACCCAACACCTCCGACGACGGCGGAGGTAACCCCACCACACTGGCTTCTGCTTCCTCCGGTAATATTCCCGTCTTAGCCATCTACGAAATTAAAGGATCCGCACCTACAGAGCGCCTTCCGGTTGGCTGGGACCTCAAGGCCGAAGACTTCGGCAACGGCACTTACCGTATCCACATGACCGGTACCATGCTGCCGGGCTGGACGGTCTACAGCCAGAATGTTGATCCCGAAGTAGGCGCAATACCAACCACCCTTACAATCGAAGACAACGACAAAGCGAAAGCGGTAGGCAAAACAATCGAAAGCAGTGCCACACTCAAGGAAAAGTTCGATAAAACTTGGGATGCAGTAGTCGCCAAAATCAACGGAGGAACGGTAACCTATAGTCAGTTAGTGGAAGTGCCAAAGGGCAGCAAAATTAGCGGCTTTGTAGAGTACCAAGCCTGCGACGACGAGAAGTGCCTGCGGCCAACGGAGGTGCCTTTCTCGTTGGATGCTACCAGCAACAAGCTCGTCCTAATGCTCGACGGACTCACCGCCGCAGACACGCCACCAGCAACGGGCAACGTAACCGCCACTCCTTCTACCCTACCCAACGAACTAGGCATCAGCGTGCCCTTCAACCCAGAACCGGTGGGCGACTGTAGTGAAGGTGCCCAGGCAACCGCAGGCAAAAGTCTGTGGACGATCTTCGGCCTCGGCCTCATCGGCGGTCTCTTTGCCATGCTGATGCCCTGCATCTTCCCGATGATTCCGCTAACGGTGAGTTTCTTTACCAAGAGCGGCGGAAGCCGGGGCGAGGGCATCCGAAAAGCGGGCCTCTACGGCTTCTTCATCTTCCTGATCTACGTGCTGCTAAGCGTCCCCTTCCACCTGCTGGACGGGCTGGACCCCAGTATTCTGAACAACATCGCGAGTAGCGTTACGCTCAACGTGATCTTCTTCGTAGTCTTCATCTTTTTTGCCGGCAGCTTTTTTGGCTTCTACGAACTCACGTTGCCCGAAAGCTGGACGAACCGCGCCAGCAAGGCGGAAGGCACAGGTGGCGTCCTCGGTATTTTCTTCATGGCGCTTACGCTTGCACTGGTTTCTTTCAGTTGTACCGGCCCAATTCTGGGTAGTCTGCTGGTGGAAGCCGTGAGCGGTGGCGCGTGGCCACTGACCGCTGGTATGGCTGGTTTCGGTGTGGCTTTGGGCCTACCATTCGCCTTATTCGCAGCCTTCCCGGGCTTTCTCAATAATATGCCGAAGAGCGGGGGCTGGCTCAACAGTGTGAAGGTGGTACTCGGCTTCGTGGAAGTCGCCCTAGCCTTCAAATTTCTTAGTACTGCCGACCTGGTCGGCAACTGGGATTTGCTGCGCATCGAGCCCTTCCTGATCGTTTGGATCCTTTGTGCTTTTGGCATCGCGGCCTACTTGCTGGGCTTCATCAGCTTCCCGCTGGACAGTAAGAACCGGAAGAAGAGCCCGCTTGGTATCGCCCTTGCGGTGGGGGCACTGGTGCTCACCGGCTACCTCGCCATCGGCCTTACGCCGGATGCCGACACGGGAACCTACACCGGCCGCAAACTGATGAGTGGCATCGCGCCGCCCGTTTGCTACAACTACCTGCTGCCCTGCGACGAGAGCAAGAACATTACGCCCTTCAAAGACCTCGAAGAAGGCCTCGCCTACGCCCGTAAGGTTGACAAGCCCGTCATGCTCGATTTTACCGGCTATTCCTGCGTGAACTGCCGCAAGATGGAGGAGCACGTCTGGACGGAAGAAAAGATCAAGCGTTACCTCACGGATGAGTATGTGATCATCAGCCTCTACGTGGATGAGCGTACGGCTCTGCCCGACGAACAGCAGGTTGAAGTGGACCGTATGGATGGCTCCGGTCGTACCCGCCTAATCAATACTGTGGGTAAGAAGTGGCAGTACCTGCAACAGTCTGTGTACTCTAAGTTGTCACAGCCGTATTACGTACTCGTCAGCCCAGACGGTACCACGCTGAATCCGCCGGTGGCTTACACTGCTGATGTGGATACTTATGAGGACTTTTTGGCTTGTGGGTTGGCTACTTATCAGAAGCTAGTGAGTAGTAAGTAGTGGGCGCGGCCGCAGGATGCAAAGACAGGTTTTTAACGAGCAATGCTACTCCCACAGGCAACCTCTCTTCCGGAAACGCGTACTATTGAGTAGAACAAAAAATATACTGTACCCATGAAAAAGTTATCCCTTTTCCTCTGCCTTGCTTCCATGCTCGTCGCAACTAGCTGCTCCCCCAAAACGACCGCAGGTGCTACTGCTGCTGGAAGCACGGACTACGCCGCCCTGGCCGCGAGCTACAAAAAAAATCCTGACGCCCTCCGCCGGATGGTGGAAAACTGTAAAACCAACGAAGCCGCCCTCGTGGCTGCTCGTCAGGACATCAACCGGATGCAGAACCAAAGCAGTGCCGTTAACCAGGATGTCAACGCGCTGCGGACCAACCTGTCTAACGCTCAGATGGACAATGATCAGCTGCGCCAGCAACTCGCCCAGGCGCAGTCCGCCGCCGCAACCGCCACCAGTGATCGGCTTGATACCGACCAGCAAACCGTAGTCGCCGGCGTAATCTTTCAGGTACAGCTCGGCGCCTACGCTCAGAATACCGTAAACCCCGATCTCTTCACGGGAAATGCGCTGGAGTTACAGGACCAGAATGGCGTCCAGAAGGTCGTTGTAAGCCAATTTCGGACCTACGCCAGCGCCGCTAAACTTCGTGACCGCCTGAAGCAGATGGGCGTTAATGGGGCCTTCGTGGTGGCTAAGAATAATGGAGTGCGGGTTACCGTGCCTGAGGCGCTGAAGATGACTGGGCAGGGATAACACCAACAGACTGTTTTTTCGGAACCATCCCTTAGAGATTCAACAAGAGTAAGCTGGGATGCAGCGGTAGCCGAGTCCCGGGTTATGAAACGGACTTCATGTTTTGCATGCGCCGCGAAGCGGCGCATAAGAGTAGATGCTGAAAGCCGGATGGCCTTGTTCCTGAAACCGAAGAGTGTAACACGATACGGTGCTACGCTCCTCTCATTTGATGATGTCTTGTGAGAAGTAAAAGTGTTTTAAAACAATAAATAGTATCAATAAGTTTTTCTATCTTCGCCACCGCGCTAATACTAGAAACCGAAACCTCTCCCTGCTCTCAAAAGAGTTTTGCATTGCACCCGCGTTTGCGCCACCATTCCCTTGAAGGAAGTAAGTGATCCCGAGCCTAACTCGGGACCCTGAAAACAGCTACGAAAAGATACCAACACATGAGCGATAAGGCCCAGGACCCCCAGGGAGAACACGCCACCGACAAAGAGGAACAGATCACAACCCTAAAGGGTATGTACGAGGATTATTTTCTCGACTACGCCAGCTATGTGATCTTGGAACGCGCCGTCCCGACCATCGAGGACGGCTTGAAGCCCGTACAGCGTCGTATTCTGCACGCGCTCAATGAGATGCACGACGGCCGCTACCACAAGGTCGCCAACATAATCGGGCAAACGATGCAGTACCACCCCCACGGCGACGCTGCCATTGGCGCGGCCCTAGTAAATATGGGTCAGAAAAATCTGATGGTCGACCCCCAGGGAAACTGGGGTAATACGCTAACGGGAGATTCTGCCGCCGCTAGCCGCTACATCGAAGCGCGCCTGACCAAGTTTGCCACCGAGGTGATCTTTAACTCCCAAACCACCGAGTGGCAAGTGAGCTACGACGGGCGTAAGAAAGAACCGGTTAACCTACCGGCCAAATTCCCGCTGGTGCTGGCACAAGGCACTGAAGGCATCGCCGTAGGCCTGAGTACCAAGATCATGCCGCACAACTTTATCGAGCTGTGTCAAGAGAGCATCAAGATATTACGGGGCAAAAAACCGAAAATTTATCCTGATTTCCCAACCGGCGGCAGCATCGATGTATCCGACTACCAGTGGGGTAAGCGCGGAGGTAGGATCAAGATCAGGGCTAAGATCGAGAAAATTGATAACCACTTCATCGCCATTCGGGAGCTGCCGTACGGCATGACTACGAGCACCCTTATCGACAGTATCCTAAAGGCCGTCGACAAAGGAAAGATCCGGGTTAAGAAAGTACAAGACAACACGGCTGCCGAGGTCGAGATCCTGATCGAACTCGCCTCCGGCATCAGCCCGGACGTCACGATCGACGCGCTTTACGCTTTCACCAACTGCGAACTCTCCGTTTCCCCCAACGCCTGTGTTATCATCGGCGGGGACAAACCTCACTTCATTTCCGTGCTCGACATCCTGGAGCACACCACTCACCAAACGAAGGCGCTGCTGAGGATGGAGCTGATGATTAAGCAGAAGGAACTGGAGGAGAAGCTTCACTTCTCTAGCCTTGAGAAAATATTTATCCAGGAGCGGATCTACCGCGACATCGAGGAAGCCGAGGATTTTCCCGAAGTGATCGACATCATCCGCGCAGGATTGGACAAATATTTCCGCGATCCGCTGGATAAGCCGGAAGCTGGAGATAAGCGCATCCAGTTGCTACGTGCCATCTCGGATGAAGATATTGTCCGCCTCACCGAGATCCGGATCAAGCGGATTTCCAAGTACAATAAATTCAAAGCTGATGAGCGGATGGCTGCGCTCGAGGAAGAACTCAAGCAGGTAAAGCACGACCTGAAACACCTGACAGAATACGCCATCGCCTGGTACGAAATGTTGTTGAGTAAGTACAGTGAAGGACGGGAGCGGCAGACAAACTTCGACAGCTTTGAAAAAGTGAAAGTCTCCATCGTTGCCGCCAACAACGCCAAGCTTTACGTAGACCGTAAGGAAGGCTTCATTGGTACGGGGCTCAAAAAAGAAGAGTTCGTCAAAGAATGCTCTGACATCGACGATATTATCGTAGTGCTGAAAGACGGTACGATGATGATTACCCGCGTAGACGATAAGACCTTCGTGGGTAAGAACATCATTCACGTAGACGTCTGGTGTAAAGGCGACGAACGGACGACTTACAATATGATCTATCTGGACGGGAAGACCGGACGGTCGATGGGTAAGCGCTTTAACGTGAAGGCCATTACCCGCGACCGTGGCTACCAGCTGCACAGAGGAGCGAAAGGCTCTAGATTACTACATTTTAGTGCCAATTCGAACGGAGAGGCAGAGATTGTTAACCTGCTGCTGAGCCCCTCGTCGAAAGCGCGGGTGAAAGACTTTGACTTTGATTTTGCCGAGCTTGCCATCAAGGGCCGTGCCTCTGGCGGTAACATCGTAACCCGTTATCCCGTCCGGAAAGTAACCTTGAAGGAAGCTGGTAAGAGTACGCTTGGCGCCCTCAAGGTCTGGATGGATGAAGTGAGCGGTCGTCTTAACCTGGAAGGGCGCGGTCAACTCCTCGGCGGCTTCGATACTGGAGATAACCTCCTGGTATTGAACTACGACGGCACCTACGAACTGGAAGAACTGGATATGACCTGCCGCTACGATCCCAAACAGGTCTTCTATATTGGCAAACACCATGACGACATGATCGTGAGTGCGGTGTACTACGAAGGCGAACGCGGCTTAACGTTGGTTAAGCGGTTTGAGATCGAGACGAGTGCCACCGGTCAGAAGTTCAACTTTATTACCGATCATCGGCAATCCAAGCTCTACCTGGCTACCGTTCATCCGAAACCGGAAGTAGAAACTTCCTATAAGGTCAAGCGGGAAACCCAGAGTAAGATCGTTCAGCTCGCCGAGTTTATTGACGTGAAGGGCTGGAAGTCACTCGGTAATAAACTGCACGACGGTAAGCTGGTGGGGGTTAAGGAACTCAACGAAGCTTACGTGCCGCCGGTGCGGGAGGTGAGGGTTAAGCCTAAATCTATGGATACTCCAGGAATTAAGCCGGGGAGTACCATTGAGTTGGACTTCTAGTATCCGCTGAAATTCTTCCCGAAAATAAAATGTGCGTTCAGGCAAAGCCTGAACGCACATTTTTTTCTTCAGAAATAAACTCAACGGCATAGGTTAGACTGCGACATCGTGTTCTCTCAAAGCAGAATTCAGGCTCGTCTTCTTATCCGTACTCTCTTTACGCTGCCCGATGATGAGCGCACAAGGTACCTGGTACTCTCCCGCTGGGAATTTTTTCGTGTAAGTACCGGGAATGACGACGGAGCGCGGCGGTACGTAGCCTTTATGGGTAACGGGCTCGCTACCGGTAACGTCGATGATGTGCGTACTTTTTGTGAGTACTACGTTGGCACCGAGTACGGCTTCCTTACCAACACGAACGCCTTCCACCACGATGCAGCGGGAACCGATGAAGCAATCATCTTCGATGATCGTCGGGGTAGCCTGGAGCGGTTCGAGTACGCCACCGATGCCTACTCCGCCGCTGAGGTGCACGTTGCGGCCGATCTGTCCGCAGCTGCCCACAGTAGCCCATGTATCTACCATGGTGCCGCTGCCAACCCAGGCGCCGATGTTGACGTAGCTGGGCATCAGAATAACTCCTTTTTCGAGGTAAGCGCCGTAGCGGGCGATGGCGTGGGGTACTACCCGTACGCCCTGAACCGCGTAATCTTTCTTGAGTGCCATTTTATCGTGGAACTCGAAGGGGCCAACTTCAATGGTTTCCATTTTGCGGATGGGGAAGTAGAGGACGACCGCTTTTTTTACCCATTCGTTGGCTTTCCAGCCGTCGGCGACGGGCTCGGCTACGCGGAGGCGGCCTTTGTCGAGTTCTTCGATGACAGCGTTGATGGCTTCCTGGGTTTTTGCTTCTTTGAGGAGCTCGCGTTGGTCCCAGGCGGCTTCGATGATGGCTCTTGCGTCTTGCATTTTATCTTATGTTTTGGAATGGCAAAGATGGGGTATTTCGGGGGACTGTTCGGTAGCTTTGAAGCGGCTATTCTACAGCCTGCCGGTTGCATTACCTTGGCACAGTTCACTGAACACTCTCTCTGAAACCGTACTTAGCCATTAGTGCTCTGTTTTATTTATCTATCCCATTCCGATGATCCTTTTCTGCCGTTTTTCCGGTCGCCTATTTTCCGTTTTACTTACTGCTCTCCGTAGAAGGTGCTTTCAATAACTCATTTACCATGCGGCCGGGCCATTGCCCTCACCGACACCAAGCGCTTTTTGGAGGTCCTGAATTCGTATTTCTATTGGCTGGACCTGCCCCAAAGTCGTGTAAATTCCGACGCTACCTAAGCTAAAACCTCCGCCTCGTATTCGATGATGCCATCGGGCTGCTCGTTAAGAT
>JAPKCQ010000132.1 GCA_026421165.1 Lewinella sp.
AATCTCTATTAAATATACCCTTGGGCCGCAGGCCTCGGCAAAGGGTAATGCTTCATAAAAGTTAAGGAAGCGTTAAGCCTTTGAGGTCTAAATCATCCCAGGTCGGTTTCCAGCCCAGGCCACGCAGTTTTTGAGAGCTGACGATTTTACCATTTGCTCCTCCGGCATCGGTCCCTTTGACTTCGAGGCCCAAGGATTTTGCGGCGGCGGTATAAAAACCTCCTTTGGGAGGATGAGCTGAGGCACAGACGTTGTATGTGTCCCCACGCTGCCAACCTTTTTTCAACAACAAATGGATGGCCTCGATCACGCCGTCGCGGTGTACTAAGTTGACCGGTGCATCGGCTTGAGAGATAGGACGGTCGCTACCACCGTAAAAGCGGCCGGGATGACGGTCAGAAGAGACAAGGCCAGCCAGCCGAAGGACCGCATAGGTGGAGGCTGTTGAGTCTAACCAGTTTTCAGCGGCTTCCACCGCGCGTCCGGAATGAGTATTAGGTTGAGTTAGGGTAGTTTCAGTGATTACTCCCGATGTGTCACCATAAATACCGGTACTACTCGTGAAGATAATTCTAGGAGTACTGCCTGTGTGTAGCAGTGGAATTGCTTTTAAACACTCAAGATAGTGCGCTGTGGCTTCCTCGCCCAGCGAGCGGCCACGCGGAGGAAGGGTGATGATTATAGTAGAAAGCAGACCTCCGAAGAAACCGCGGTTAATCTGGTCGGGTAAATCGTTGTAAAAAGCCTGCCCACCTGCTGCTTTGATGGCCGCTAGTGTGTCCGGGTTCCGTGAACTGCCATTTACGTGATGCCCCTCAGCAACCAAAGATTTCAGCAACGGAAGACCGAGCCAGCCGCAGCCGAGGACGGAGATGTTGTGTTTTTTCATTGGGCAAAGTTAATGGCTGTATTTATCCGGCGGAGCCCGGGAGGGGCCTTTTACGCAGGGAAGACCCGGCCAGCAGCGGTGCTAATCTATTTCGCTCTCCAGGTTGTCAGGTTCTCCCCATAGCCGAGTGCCATTTTGTCCGCCACTAACCTCCGGCCCGATATTCGCGCATCTCCCGTTCGGCTGCGGTATCTTTGCAGTCTTAAAAAGAATCGACGCGAAACTTTTTCGCCCGGTGACTTCGCGAAATCTGAAACGACCATATATATAAGGACGTTATTTTTTCGGGCCCCGAATCAAGCTCGGGGACATTTGATTCCCTTCCGGGAGTTAGTGGCGCGGACGCAGGTCCAAAGAATTCGTTTTTAAAAATAGATTAGTTATGTTTAAGAAGATGCTCGGCAAAATTTTTGGTAATAAGCAGGACCGTGATGTCGCCACCTACACACCCGTTGTTGTTGAAATCAATGAAGTATTCGCCGGCCTCTCCGGCCTCACGAACGATCAGTTGCGCAACCGCACACATACCCTTCGTGCCCGCATTGCCGAGCACCTCTCTGAGATCGACGCTTCCATTGCCAGCTTGAAAAAAGCTGCTCAGACGGAGGAAAGCTTCCGCGAAGTCGATAATATTTACAAAGAGGTTGATCGCCTAAAGGAGCAGCGCGACAAAGAGCTCGAAGTAGTACTTAAGGAAATTCTACCCGAAGCATTTGCCACGGTGAAGGAAGCCGCTCGCCGCCTCACCGAAGACGGAGAACTGCGCGTTTCCGCCACCCAGGCCGACCGCGACCTCGCCGCCAACCCTAAAAAAGACCACCTCACCATCGAAGGAGACGAAGCCGTCTATTCCAACACCTGGACGGCCGCTGGCGGAGAGATCATCTGGAAGATGGTGCACTACGATGTGCAGCTCATCGGCGGTATCGCCCTCCACGAAGGTAAGATTTCAGAGATGCAGACCGGTGAAGGTAAAACCCTCGTCGCCACCTTACCCGCTTACCTCAACGGACTCAGCGGCCAGGGCGTCCACGTCATCACGGTCAACGATTACCTCGCCCGGCGGGATGCCGAGTGGATCGGCCCGCTGATGGAATTCCTCCAGCTCAGCATCAGCTGTATCGACTACTTCAGCCCCCACAGCCCCGAAAGAAAGATCGCTTACAACAGCGATATCACCTACGGTACCAACAACGAATTCGGCTTCGATTACTTGCGCGACAATATGGTTCGCAGCCAGGACGACAAAGTACAGGGAAAGCACCACTACGCAATGATTGATGAGGTCGACTCTGTCCTGATCGATGACGCGCGGACACCGCTCATCATCTCCGGCCCCGTTACCGGCAACGCTGATGATAAAGATTACGAGGAGCTGAAGCCCAACATCGAAACCCTCGTCGCCGCCCAGCAAAAATTAGCCAATAAATACCTAACCGAAGCCAAAAAACTCTTCAAAGAAGGCTACGTAGGCGTCGAAGAAGGAGAAGCAGGTTTACCCCTACTGCGTGCGCACCGTGCCATGCCCAAGAGCCGCCCCATCATCAAGTTCCTCTCCGAAGAGGGCGTGAAGGTGATGCTCCAAAAAGCGGACAACACCTACATGGCCGAGAACAACAAACGAATGGGCGAAGTCGATTCCGAAATTCTGTTCTCCATCGACGAAAAGAACCGCCAGGTAGACCTCACCGAAAAGGGTGTCGCCTTCCTAAGTAAATACAACGACGACCCCCAGTTCTTCATCATGAATAGCCTGGCCGATGATATGGCCGCAGTTGATAAGGACAACAACCTCTCCACGGAAGAAAAATCCCTGAACAAGAATAAGATCAGCCAGGACTTCGGCGTAAAATCCAAGCGCCTTCACGCCATCCACCAGCTCCTGAAAGCCTACACACTCTTTGAGCGTGAAAGCGAGTACGTAGTCATGGAAGGGCAGGTAAAAATCGTAGACGAACAGACCGGCCGGATGATGGACGGTCGTCGCTACTCCGACGGCCTCCACCAGGCCCTGGAAGCTAAGGAGAACGTGAAGGTGGGTGAAATCACCCAAACCTACGCCACCGTTACCCTCCAGAACTTCTTCCGGATGTACCACAAGCTGGCCGGCATGACCGGTACGGCCGAAACGGAAGCCGGAGAATTCTGGGACATCTATAAGCTCGACGTTGTGGTAATCCCCACCAATCGCCCTGTCCAGCGCGATGACCGTGACGACCTCATCTACAAGACTGAGCGCGAGAAGTACAACGCTGTAATCGAAGATGTGAAAAAATTAGTTGACCAGGGCCGTCCCGTCCTGGTTGGTACTACCACGGTAGAGATCAGCGAGAAGCTGAGCCGCGTGCTACAATCCAGCGGTATCGACCACAACGTACTCAACGCCAAGCAGCACCAGCGCGAAGCCGACATCGTAGCCGAAGCCGGTCGCCCGGGTAAGGTGACCATCGCCACCAACATGGCCGGTCGTGGTACAGATATTAAACTATCAAAACAAGTCATCGATGCCGGAGGACTCGCCATCATCGGTACCGAGCGGCACGATAGCCGGCGGGTAGACCGCCAGTTGCGTGGCCGTGCTGGCCGTCAGGGAGACCCAGGTTCCAGCCAGTTCTACGTCTCGCTAGAGGACAAGCTAATGCGCTACTTCCAAAGCGAGCGGATTGCTAAATGGATGGACCGTGCTGGCCACCAGGAAGGCGACGTCATTCAGGCGGGTATCGTGACCAAGTCCATCGAGAACGCCCAGAAGAAAGTTGAAGAGAACGCCTTCGGTACCCGTAAGCGTTTGCTTGATTACGATGATGTAATGAACATCCAGCGGGAGGCCATCTACCGCAAGCGCAACAACGCCCTAAGCGGTGAGCGCCTCAACCTAGACCTCAACACCATGTTCGAGGGTCTGCTCGATGACATCGTTTATACCAGTAAGCAGAAGAACGATTACGATAGCTTTCGCTTCGAAGTACAGCGACTCCTCGGTTTTGATACCAACATCCAGGCACCAGACTTCAAGGAGACCAAAGACGTCAACTCCCTAGCGGACCGCCTCCTCGAAGAGTTCCAGGGCTTCTACCAGCGCAAGATGCTGATGTTGGTTAACCGTGTAATGCCGACCATACACCGCGTCCACGAAGAGCAGCCCGGCCGCTACAAGCGCATCATCGTCCCGTTTACTGACGGTAGCACGCACCCTTTCGTAATCACTGCCGACATCGAAAAGGCCATTGAGAGTAAAGGACACAGTATCATCTCCGACATCGAAAAAACGGTTACCCTGGCCATCATCGACGACCACTGGAAGGAACACCTCCGCTCTATGGACGAGCTAAAAACCTCTACAGCCATGGCCTCCTTCGAGCAGAAGGATCCGCTAGTGGTCTATAAAATGGAGGCGTATAAGCTCTTCGAGGGCCTCGTCCGGATGACCAACGAGAAAACCACCACCTACCTCGCTACCGGTGACCTCGTGCTGGCTGAACCCGAGGACGTACAGGAAGCCCGTGCGCCCCGAAGGGTTCAGGCACCCGCGACCTCCACCAACCGGAGCCAGGAGGAGCAGGCTGCCCGTCGCGCAGCGGAGGGCGTAAGTAAGCGCCAGAAAGTGGAAACGTTCCAGCGGGACGGTAACAAGACTAAGCGGAACGACCTTTGCCCATGTGGTAGCGGTAAGAAGTTCAAGCACTGCCACGGCAAATAATTTACGTAGCGGATATTCCAATTCCATCTAACCCTTTACCTGCCCTTCCTAACGGTACATTATTTATACCTTCACTTAGTTTGATTGCTGTCTGACAGTGTTTTAAGCTTACGCTTGTATTCGTTTAACAGAAAAGGAGAAAGCCAAGGCAAAAACAGGTAAAAGTCCGTTCGCCGCTAGATGGGAAAAAACAAATATTTAACCTTCGCAAGTGGCGTATATTGTAGTTGCTCGCTGGGGTTTTAATCCCCCAGTCATATGTTCCTTCCTGGCGGGCGTAGTTTTCATTGCGTACTTATTAGGTATCTCTGAAAAAACCCATTTTGTTAACGACGTGAACTTAGCCTTTGGAACTACTTCTGGGCTGTAAGATATCCCCTTTTGAACAAGCTTATCGATCACACCTATCTAGCTCCCGACTGTACATCGGCCATTGTAAACCGGATATGTGCAGAGGCCATTGCCTATGAATTCCATGCTGTATGTATTCCTCCTTTCTTCGTTGGTCAGGCAGCAAAAGCCTTATCAGGAACCGGTGTGAAGCTGGCAACTGTAGTAGCCTTCCCCTATGGCTACGCTGAAACTGCCGTAAAGGTCCAGGAAATCCGCCGGGCCCTAGAGGGAGGTGCGGATGAACTCGACATCGTCATCAACCTCTCTGCCGTGAAGTCTCAAGACTGGGCCTACGTCATCCAAGACATCACCGTCGTAGCGACCACCGCCCGGCTGAAAGGTAAAGTAAGCAAGATTATCATTGAGATCAGCGAGCTGACCGAGGCCGAGAGAGACCGTATCATAGCCATCTGTAACAACATCAAACCTAACTTCGTAAAAACCTCCACAGGTACCAAAGGTGGAGCCACTGTAGAGAACGTTAGTTACTTGCGTGCTAACTTGCATCCTGATATAAAGATAAAGGCCAGCGGCGGCATCCGGAACAAGCGGAGCGCTCAGGCGTTGGTAGAGGCGGGGGCAGACCGTATAGGCACTTCCTCCGGCCTAGACATTATAAAATAAAATGATCCCCGCTATGCAGCGTTTTTCTGCTCTCCTGCTTTCTGCCGTACTTTTATGCTTCACCAGCAATCTCGCCGCTCAGTCGGTAACCGTGAAAACGGAGCCTGGCATCGATGCATTGATGGAGCTTTTTCAGACGGAGAACGAGGCAGAAAGTAAGGTCGACGGCTGGCGCGTCCAGATACTAGCCACCACTGATCGTAACCGACTGAACACGGTAGAGAGTGAATTCAAAGTAAACTACCCCAGTGTTCTCGTAGACTGGGTACACACCAAGCCTTATTACAAGTTGCGCGCCGGGGCCTTCCAGACCAAGCAGGAAGCCGAACGGTTGAAGTATACGCTAGGCCGCCAGTTTGAGGGTGTTTACCTCGTAAAAGACAAGATTGGTAAGAACGAGTTGCTGCGGATGTATTAGAGCAAGCTAAACGCTTAACCTGCTTCCATGTCCTTAAAAATAGTCCGAAACGACTTCCCCACCGTAGTCCTCTATCTCTTCCTCGTTACGGCGGGCATACTGATGTTGTACTCGGTAGGTCGGCCACCGGAGGGGTACAACTGGGGCATCCTCGAAATATTCGGCTCCTTTATGGGTAAGCAGTTCATTTGGTTAATGGTTTCCGCTGCCGCCTGGTTTATCATCCATCATTTTATTGACCGAAATTTTTGGGTCAAGGGATCCTATTCGATCTACGGAGCGACGCTTTTATTGTTGTTCTTGGTGTTGATCTTTGGTAAGGAGATCAATAATGCCCGTTCGTGGTTCAGCATTGCGGGCCTCACCTTTCAACCCAGCGAATTGGCTAAATTTGGAGCAGCCCTCGCCATGGCTGCCTTCCTGAGCCAGTGGAGTGAAAAGCTGAATAGCCTGGGAGCCATTGGTAGCGGCTTGCTCATCATGGCACTACCTGCAGTGCTGATCGTGTTGCAGCCGGACCCGGGGTCGGCCCTGGTGTTTACTTCCTTTCTTCTGGTCATGTACCGCGAAGGACTTTCGCCGCTTATTCTGGTCTTCGGCCTCTTCACTACCACCATGTTTCTGTTGGGCATTCTGCAGCCAACGGCGCTACTGGCCGGAGGATTACTAGGACTTTTGCTCATCATCATGGCGCTTTCCGTCTCCCGCAGGTTACACTGGTGGCTAGCGGGTACGGTCGTTGTACTGGCCGGTTCGATTTACGCCTATTCAATTGGCATCGGTTCGCCGGTGCTGCTTGCACTATTCGCCGCTTTTGGTGTGGCTATAACTTACCATTTATTATGGCAGAACCGGCGGCTGGTAATGCTTTCTGTCGGTGCGCTGATTTGGGGAGTGACGATAGCATTTGCCGCGAATTTCACCTTTAACAATGTACTGAAGCCCCACCAACAGGAGCGAATTGATGCGTGGCTTCGCCCGACGGGTATGAGCGAACGGGGAGCACTTTACAACATCACACAGTCCAAACTAGCCATAGCCGCCGGAGGGCTTTCTGGTAAAGGATTAGAAAACGGAACCATCACGAAATACGACTACGTCCCCGAACAGGAGACCGATTTCATCTTCAGCGCTGTAGGAGAGTCTCAGGGGTTCGTTGGCTCAGCTGCCATCATCCTTGCCTTTATGGCCTTACTGTGGCGCATCAGCGTCATCGCCGAACGACAGAAACGCACCTTCGCCCGGGCTTACGCTTACGGGGTAGCGGGAATAATTATGGTCCATATGCTCATCAACATCGGGATGACAATGGGACTCATGCCCGTCATAGGTATTCCCCTACCGTTTCTTTCCAAAGGAGGCTCATCTTTGCTTAGCTTTACGATCATGATCGCAGTACTGGTTAAAATTGATCGGCATCGAGTGGACGTGTAAAACTGAGTTGCTGCCGCTGTTATCACTCTCTCTCTCTCTTTGCTCGTTCGCCTAAGGCCACGCCGTGAACGGTAGGTGCGGCAGCAACTCAGTAAGTCGCCAAACATTTAACCCACAAAGTGCGAGGCTGTGTACACAAAGAAAGTTTTTTAACAAGCAAAGCCAGAATGTGCAACCCCACCCCCTTGCCCTCGTCTCTACCTACGAACCAAGCAACGAACAAATCCCCGTGGGAGCACAGCCAATCATAGTAACCATGCCTACCGCCGCCGACTACCGCGACACACACCGCGAACTCGTCCTGGGTTGTCAGCGTAAAGACCGGACTTCCCAACGGAAGTTGTACGGCCACTACGCAAAGCCGATGTACAACGTCTGTCTCCGGATGTTACGCCACGCCCACGATGCCGAAGACGTCCTCCAGGTCGCATTCGTAGACATCTTCGGAAAGATCGATACCTTCAACTTCGAAGCTTCGATTTCCGCCTGGGTCAAGCGAATCGTCGTTAACCGCTGCATCGATCACCTCAAAAAACGACGGTTACTGACGACGGATCTAGACACCAACCGCCACGACGCTGCTGTCGAAGATAATTACACCGCACCTACGTTCAGCGACCAAAAAATAAGCGTTGAGCGCATCAAGCAAGCTACCCGCCAACTCAGCGAAGGCTACCGCGTTGTGCTCTCACTTTACCTCTTTGAGGGCTACGACCACGAAGAAATATCGCAAATTCTCGGCATTAGTGTCGGGACAAGTAAAAGCCAGTATTCCCGCGCCCGTAAGCGCCTGGCTACATTATTAAACGATCAAAAATAATCCTCCTATGCCTATCGATAAGCTCGAGGATTTCATCCTCAATAACCGCGAAAGTTTCGATACCGAAACGCCACCTAACGATCTCTGGGACCGCATTAAAAGTGCCATCAGACCCAGCGACAACGACCCGCTCGAAAGCTTCGTCGCTTCTAACCACGACGCCTTCGACGACGTAACGCCGCCACCCAGATTGGAAGAGCGCGTCTTCGCCGCCATAAGCCAGGTCGGTGCCACCCCCGTAGCTCCAGTCCAAGAAACAGTAGTGCCCCACCTGAAGGCCGTTCGCGGTCGCCGGCAAACGCTGCGAGTACTAGGTATTGCCGCCTCTTTTCTGGTCCTCCTTTTCGCTGCCTTTACCATTGGCAACAACCAGGGTTACCGCAGTGCTAAGGAGGCCGCTATAGCCACCGAACTCCACCAAATCAGCCCCGAACTGGCCGAGACCGAAACCTACTATCGCGCGAAAATCGCCGCCCAGTTCACCAAGGTAGACTTGATCAACGACGATCCCCAACTCCGCGAAGACCTCGCTGCCATCGACGCGGCGACCGAAGAGATTCGGGCAGGCCTGCTCGAAGTACCCGTCTCTCAGCGTGCGACCCTCGTTGACCAACTCATCGAGACCTACCGCACCAAGCTCGATATTTTACTACGTATTCAGGAGCATCTTCCTTCTTCCGCTCCATCTTCTACTACTCAACAACCAAACAATGAACTTTAATTTCATCACCTTCCTGTTACCTGTGCTAGCATTCGTGCTGCCGGTAACCCTGGGCGCGGCCGGCCATCCGCCGCCTTCGGACCAGGATTTCGAAAAAACCTTCTCCGAAACCTTCTCCGTAGATGGCAGTGGAGACGTACGCCTCACCAACCGTTACGGAAATATTCGAGTAGAAACCTGGGACCGCGACGAAGTCAAGATCGATGTGCGCGTCAAGGTTTCCGCTGAGAATCAGGACAATGCCAACCGCACCTTCGACCGCATTGAGATCAGTTTCTCCGGTGGCGCGAATACGGCTACGGCCATTACCAGCATCGGTACGCATGACAATAAGGGTAAGAGTATTCTACGCTCCTTGCTCGACGGAGAGTGGCCATCCTGGAGTGGAATAGGCGGCTCCAATGATTTTAAAGTACACTACACCGTGAAAATGCCCGCTTCGGCCAGCCTTGAAACCGACGCCAAATACTGCGACCTAGTACTACCCGACCTGAGCGGAAACACCCGCCTGACGGTAGCTTACGGTGACCTGGTGGCTGGCGATCTTACTGGCAGTAACGAGATCAGCGTAAGCTACGGCTCCGCTAGAATCGACCAACTGGGCAAGAATAGCTCCTTCCGGGTGCGTTACTGCGATGGCAATAGTATCCGCAAAGCCGCCGACTTACGCTACGATGGCCGCTACAGCGAAACCGAAATTGGTACTGTGGACCGCCTGCGGGTGGATGCCGGCTATGAAGAATTAGAAGTCCGTCAGGCCCGCGAAATCCGTTTCGACGGCAACTACAACGACCTGGTCGTAGAACGTGTGGAGCGCATCTTTCTGGACGGAAACTACTCGGATGTGGAGATCAACGAAGTGACCAAAGAACTTGAAGTAGATGCTTCCTACGGTGACCTTAAGATCGATCGCTTAGGCGTAAGCTTCGAGCGGGTCTACATCCGTGTAAACTATATTGATGTTGGTATCGACATCGATGATAATGCCGGCTACGAACTGGACCTACGCACCCGCTACGGCAGTATTAACTTCAGCGGCAGCAACGTGTCCGTGAACAGGGAAAAGAACGGAAGCTCACAAAGCCTGACCGGTAGTAAAAAAGGGAAGGGCTCCGGTAAGGTGGACATCTCTACTAGTTATGGGGATATTGATATTCACTAACATAACGTGAGGTTCGCCGTCTCAATCTATGTAATAGATCTATAATCAGTCCATTATAAATTAGTGATTAAAATTTAGCCGTGACGACAACCTCTCACGCTCTGCCTACTAAAAACATCATTAAACGACGTAAATACTGACTTCTTAGCGCGAACCTCACGTTACATTACTAAAGACCTACGTTTCGTACGGTTAAGGATACTCCGGAATCTCCGGGGCGTCCTTTTTTTTAGAAGCCAACTCAGGGCGCGGCCGCGGGTGCGAAAAAAGTTTTTGAATAGCATTGTTCTGGGCGAGTAATCATCTGCAAACATTGAACCCTTAGCTCAATAAAAGCCTTCTTAAAGAAAAATCAACTCAACTATGCGTTACCTCACATTATTATTCGTTTTCGCTCTTGCCTTTACGTCCTGCGGAGAAGACACCGCCGCCTATGCTTCGCAGCAAACCGCCTACGACACCATGATGGCGGGCCACGACCGCGTGATGCCGATGATGGGCAAAATCACCGCCGCTCAGAAAGCCATTAAAGCTCAACTCGAGGCTACAGACCTAGAGCCCAACAAAAAGGACCTTCTGGAAGCTACCGACGAACAACTCGAAGATGCCAACGACGGTATGATGAACTGGATGGGTAGCCTCAAATCTCTCGACGACCTGCGCGGTAGCATGGACAACGAAGCCATCATCACCTACATTAAGCAGGAAGCTGCAAACATTGCCAAGGTGGAGACTTCCACCAATGCGGCGCTGGGCGCAGCTACTGAGCTGATGAGCGACCATGCTGAGCACGACGGCGATGACCACTCCGGACACAATCATTAAGGTTAGTCTTTTACCGTGTCTACGCTATACTACCGTCGGTCACAGGAGGTGATTTTGTGCGCGCGAAGCGAGCG
>JAPKCQ010000133.1 GCA_026421165.1 Lewinella sp.
TCGCCAACAAGTAAGGTTCATCGTCAGATTTCTTATGAATTTAAAAGCCCCTCTTTGCTTCGCGAAGAGGGGCTTTTAAATTCATAAGAAATCTGACGATGAACTACTGCCTAACTGTTTGACTACCTTTGCGGCTTAAATCCGCCTTCGTTTGTAGGAAGGCACTAAATGACCATGATGATCAACATCACTTTTCCCGACGGGAACGTCCGTCAGTACGAACCAGGTAGTTCCGCACTAGACATTGCCCGCAGCATCTCCGAAGGCCTAGCCCGCAACGTCGTTTCCGCCACCGTAAACGGTCAACTTACCGACCGCGACTTACCGCTTTCTAAAAACGCCACCCTCGCCCTGCACACCTGGAACGACCAGGCCGGCAAAGAAACCTTCTGGCACTCCACCGCCCACCTGATGGCCGAGGCCCTTGAAGCCATGTACCCCGGCATCAAGTTCGGCTACGGCCCCTCCAGCGAGAAAGGTTTCTTCTACGATGTAGAACCACCCGCAGGTACCGTCATCAGCACCGACGATTTTCCGAAGATCGAGGCGAAGATGATTGAACTGGCCCGCCAGAAGAACGACTTCGTCCGCAAGGATATGAGCAAGGCTGAGGCCATCGCCTACTTCACCGAAAAGGGCGACGAATACAAACTAGAGCTGCTGGAGTCTCTCGAAGACGGCACCATCACCTTCTACACCCAGGGCGAATTTACCGACCTCTGCCGTGGCCCGCACATCCCCAACACCGGTGCGATTAAGGCGATTAAGCTGATGAAAGTCGGCGGTGCCTTCTGGCGTGGCGATGAGAGCAACAAACAGCTCACCCGCATCTCCGGAATCTCCTTTCCCAAAGCCAAAGAGCTAACCCAGCACCTCGAAATGCTAGAGGAAGCCAAGAAGCGCGATCACCGCAAACTCGGCAAGGAACTGGAGCTTTTCATGTTCTCCGACAAGGTAGGCGCAGGTCTCCCGATGTGGCTACCGAAGGGTACGCAACTACGCGAACGCCTCGTCAACTTCCTCAAGGTAAAGCAGGAAAATGCTGGTTATCAACAGGTAACAACACCACACATCGGTAAGAAGGAACTCTACGTTACTTCCGGTCACTGGGATAAGTACGGCGAAGACAGCTTCCAGCCCATCAAGACCCCACGGGCAGACGAGGAGTTCATGCTCAAACCCATGAACTGCCCGCACCACTGCGAGATGTACAAATTCCGTCCGCGCTCTTATAAAGAGCTTCCGCTGCGCCTCGCTGAATTCGGAACGGTTTACCGCTACGAGCAAACCGGTGAGCTGCACGGCCTGAGCCGTGTCCGTGGTTTCACGCAGGATGATGCCCACATCTTCTGTATGCCCGATCAGGTGAAGGGTGAATTCATCGCTGTTGTCGACATCGTAAAGGACGTCCTCAACGTCATCGGCTTCGACGACGTGACCGCCCAGATTTCCCTGCGCGACCCGAACAAGCCCGAAAAGTACATCGGCTCCGATGAAAACTGGGATACCGCCGAACGGGCCATCATTGATGCCTGTCAGGAGATTGATATGAAGACCGTTACCGCTTACGGCGAAGCGGCTTTCTACGGCCCGAAGCTCGACTTTATGGTCCGCGACGCCCTCGGCCGCAGCTGGCAGTTGGGTACCGTTCAGGTAGATTACAACCTGCCCGAACGCTTCGAGCTGGAGTACATCGGCTCCGATAACCAGCCGCACCGCCCGGTAATGATTCACCGCGCGCCCTTCGGCTCGCTGGAGCGTTTCACCTCCATCCTCATCGAGCACACCGGCGGTAAGTTCCCACTCTGGTTGGCGCCCGATCAGTTCGCGATCCTACCGATCAGCGAGAAGTTCAACGACTACTGCCACGAGGTTTCAAAGCAACTCGCTACCCACGACATCCGTGGTTTGGTAGACGACCGCAACGAGACCATCGGCCGCAAGATCCGTGACAACGAGAACAACCGCATTCCCTTCATGCTCATCGTTGGTGAGAAGGAAGTTGACGCTGGTGGTGTTGCCGTTCGTATTCAGGGTGAAGGTGATAAAGGGACCATGTCTGTTGAAGAGTTTATTGCTTTCTTCAAAGAGCAGCTTTAGGTAATCCGCCTAAGGATTCATTAAAAAGCGCTTCTCTACTTCGGTGGGGAAGCGCTTTTTTATGGCGCGGCCGCAGGATGCAAGGAAAGGTTGAGAAACTCCAGCTCCGGCTAATCACACCGTTCGTAGTCGAATCAGGAGACCCTCCACTTCAAAAGGCAGTCTTTCCGCAACGACACGTGACCTTACATAAGTTCGGGGTAAGTGCAGTGGCAGTACGCTATACTACCGTCGGTCACATGAGGTAGTTTTATGCTCGCGAAGCGAGCGCAGTCCTCCTAAAGCGAGGCCAGTAGGGGCGATTCCTTACGGTCGCCCGTACTGAGTCACGTTTGCCACTACGTTTTCACGTCATGTGCCCGACAGCAGTATAGTCTCATAGGCCAGAGATCGAAGGCTCGATTTCTTCTCCCCCATCTAATTCTAATTCTTCTTACCAAAAAGCGTCTTAGCCCAAAACTCCTTACGCTTAGCCTTCCGCTCATCCCTCCGGTTCTCCTTTTCCAAAAGTTCTATGATACGGGTGGTATAGGTAAGCGTACTTTCGTCGTCGCGGCGGCTTCTACGGGCCATCATTTGCTCTACGTCCTGGGCGGGGAACTGGCCGAGGCGGGTCCTAATTTCATTGACGGACATGAGGTCCTCCGGGCTGGGAGCACCGTATTCGGCGTAGATGGGCAGCTCGTCGAGGTAGTCAGGGCATTCGAGCAGGGCGGTGGTCATTGCGTCCAGTGGGGAAAAGCTGCCGCCGTGGTAGCGGCCTAGGCCCCGGGTCCGTTGGACCTTGCGCATGAACGTTCCCCAGACGGGCAGGGCAGTGGCCGTAGATGAGCCACGGCGCAGTGTCCGGAAGTGAACGGCCGGGTATTCCGCGCCCACCCAAGTACTCACCACCAACTTGGGGTTGTAGCCTACGAACCAGCCATCGGACTGATCTTGCGTAGTACCGGTCTTTCCGGCCAGCGCACCGCTGATGCCGTAGGTGCTCCGTAGGCGAGCAGCGGTACCATTATTTACCACGCCGGTCATCAGGTAAGTAGTGATGTTGGCGATGGTGTCGCTCATCACGCGGATGGTCTTTTTCGGGCGGATGAAACTCACGATCGTCTCGCCGTCGGCGGTCGTGATCTTGTCGAGAAAGTGAACGCCTCCTTCCGGCCGGCGACCACCGTTGGCGAAGGCGCTGAAGACCGTATTCATCTCCGGCAGCGTAGCTTCCACCGTTCCGAGGGCTACGCTGGGGATGGCCTCTACGTTACCGGTGATGCCGAGCTCATGGATTTCGTCGACGACGTTTTGCAGGCCACTGCGTACCGCGAGGTTCACCGCCACAGTATTGACGGATTTGGTCAGGCCGCCGCGCATGGAGTAGACCCCTTCATAGTTCCCTCCGGGGTTCCGTGGGTTGTAGTTCTGGAAGTCTGCAATGGTAAACTGCTGCGCCGGAGTGTACTCACACGGCAGCATCCCTCCCTGCAGTGCGGTGGCGTAAATAACCGGTTTGATGGTGGAGCCTACCTGCCGCCGTGCCGTCACGTGATCGTACTGCACGAAGCGGTAATCTACACCACCAACCCAGGCACGGATTACGCCGCTCTTCGGTTCCGTCGCTAGCAAACCAGCGTTCAGAAGCGTGAAATAGTGGCGCAGACTGTCGATTGGACGCATTAGGGTATCAACGGCTTCGGCCGTTTTCCAATCGTAGATCGTCATTAGGTGAGGTTGACGAAGCGCCTCCATTATTTCCTCGTCGTTTTTGCCTGCAGCTTCCAGGCTTTGGTAGCGGGAGCTGCGTTTCACCGTCTTCATAAAGGCGTCTTCCCAGGGTGCGCGCTTGGCGGATTTCCAGTCGACGGCTAGGTTTTGCTGGATGCGGGGCAGTTGCTCCAGTACTGCTTCTTCGGCGAGGCGCTGCATGACGGAGTTTACGCTGACGTGAATGAGGAGGCCGTCGCGGTCGATGTCCCACGGTCGGCTATCCGGTCGCTTTTTGCCCGCCAGTGCCTTCTCGACCTCCGCGCGAAGCATCTGGCGGAAGTAGGTGCCGCTACCGACACGGTTGTTCTGTCGTTGGTAGTTGATCGTCAGCGGCAGGGCCGCGAGGCTATCGGTCACTGGTTTTTCTAGGGAGCCATTTTTCGCCATTAAAGCCAATACTAGATCACGGCGTTCGCGGCTACGCTCGGAGTGGGTCCGCGGGTTATAGCGGGTATTTGCCTTCAGCAAGCCGACGAGTACGGCGGCTTCTTCCGCCTTCAAATCAGCAGCAGACTTACTAAAGAAACGGCCGGAAGCGACCTCGATACCGTAGGCATTTTCGCCGAAGGGAACGGTATTTAAGTACAGCGCGAGCAGCTCCTGTTTGTCGTACACCTCCTCCAGCCGACTGGCGACAATCATCTCGCGCATCTTAATCTTGATCATCCCCAGTTTACCGCCACCCCGCCGGGGATACAATTGCTTGGCGAGCTGTTGGCTAATCGTGGAGCCACCGCCACCGCTACGATCGCCCAGGATGATGGAGCGCCAGGCGACCCGGCAGAGGGCGCGCAGGTCGATGCCCTGGTGCTCGAAAAAGCGGCTGTCTTCCGTGGCGATTAGGGCCTTAGTTACGTAAGGTGATATCTCTACCAGATCAACGCTCACCCTGTTTTCCCGGTAATACTTACCCAGTAATTCACCGTCTTCGCTGATGACGGAGCTGGCTTCTGAGTTTTCGACCAAGGCCAGTTCTGCGTGTTCAGGCATGTGGCCGTAGTGACCACCCAGCGTACGGATAAAAAACACCAGAAACAACAGTGTCACGATGATAGTAGGTGCCCCGATACCGATGAAGGCAAGCTTCAGCGACGGCTGACTGCGAAGCCAGGCCCAGGCGTTCAGCACCAGTTGTTTGGCGCGAGCTTGGAGGTTGTAGAGGAAGTGTTTATCCATTTAAGTTAGCATACTTACCGCTGTTAAACGTTTTTATCTGGCTTTTGTGTTTGTCGGACGCGAACGCAGGTGCAGAGTGAGTTATTGAGTCACTGAGCGGCTAACGCTGTTACTATTCTCGGCAAACAAGCATAGCAAAGTGAGTAGTTACCGCGGAGCAACTCTGCGACTCCGTGATTTACAAATTCTCGTAACACCACCCCAGCGTGGTCTCCATCTCCTGATAGTAAGAAGCACTGCGCCCGGTAAAGTTATTGTGCATAAAGCTAAAGGCCAGCCATTTCCCCCGTTTGGTTTGCATTAAGCCGCTTACACAAAGTACTCCACTCAGAGAGCCTGTTTTAGCCCAGACATAGGGCTTGGGCTTATTATCGAACCGGGACTTTAACGTACCCGAAGAGCCTCCCTCAGGCAATAGCGTAAGGAGACGATCACGGCCAACCTCCTGGTCGAGTGCCATAACGATGCGGACCATCTGGCGCGGGGTAAGCAGATTATACCGGCTCAGTCCCGATCCATCTACCCAACGAATATCTTCGATGCCAAGGGCGGGCAGCAGCGTATCCTTGGCGTATTCAATAATGGCTCCTGCATCTGGCCGGTGATAGCGGTGGGCAGCAGACTGGAGGAGAAGCTGTTCCGCCAAGAAATTATCGCTGTTCTGCAGAAGCTTACGAAACACCGTGTCGGGTAAAGAAACCTCCAGCGTAGTCATCGCCACCGGAGCGGGATACGGAGCCTGACCCGCCGAAATCCGCTGCCCGGAAAAAGTGGCAGATAGTTCGTTCGTAACCAGTTCGTCTGAAAGGTGAAGAGGACGCTCCATCGGGAAACGGCTAGTGGCGATAAAATCAGAACTGACGGTAAAGTCATTGCCGAACTCAGAGCGCCGAATCCGGGCCTTCTGCCCGGGTAGTTCCCGCAGCTCTCCGGCGATAGAGACCGGCGCACCGACCAGTACCTGCCGCCCTTCAATATCTACGGGAGAAAGGTCGAGATAGAGCCGGTTGCCAAAAAAAGGCAGCGCCGAGCGTTCGTAGACATAGCTGCCGTTATAATCGTCCCAACTCCAGCCGGGGCCGTAGCGGGAGACGCTTTGCCCAGGGCCGATGGGGAAGTTGACCACTACCGGTTTTTCTCGCGCAGCCAGCCAGGGACCTACTTCGTCAAAGCCGGTGAAGCTTGGGTGTAATAACAGCGGATAACCGGTGCCCCAAACTTCGTAATGGTCGTTGAATTCCTGGTAAAATAGCCCGGGGGCCTGCTGGCTAAGGATACGGTTGGCTAGGTAAAACGTCAGTAATTTCACATTACTGGCAGGTACGAACCGACGATCGGCGTTGATGCCGTAGAGGTTCGTTTGGTAATCGAGATCGTAAAGAACGAAACCGGTTTGTCCTCCCTCAAAGACCTTGTTAAATTCGGTTAGTTCCTGAAGTTTACGGTTGGTACTGCCGCTTAAATCTAACTGGCTTTGCACCTGCGTCCCCGCAAGAAAGAATATAGAAATCAGAATTAAGAAACGAACGGGGAGTTGAAGGTCAGATTTCCTTGTCATCGGTCGGAGAGGTTGCCAAGTGCAGAGATCAGAGCGTAGGTTAAAGCGTGTTCAACACCTTTAGAAACGCGGTACAAATAGCTTGTAGCGTTCCTAAACCTGTATTCTGATCTTTGTGCTTTAAATAAAAAGGAGCCGCCCCGGATTCACCAGAACGGCCCATAAATCATAATCCCAAAAACTAAATTCACGGCATCGTGGCGGACGCCTTGCGGTTATGCAAGTCCAAATGTAGAAATTTCTTCACGTTAGGCCTACCCTGAAGAGTCTTTTTATCGCATAAATACAGGAATTAGCTAAGCTTCGCTGCCTTCACTCCGGATGAGGAGCTGAAAACCGTTACCGTGGATGTTCACGATTTCGATATTTTCGTCAGGCTTTACATACTTACGTAGCTTAGTTACGAAGACGTCCATGGAGCGGGCAGTGAAGTAATTATCTTCCCCCCATATTTTGGTCAGAGCTTCGTTGCGGCTCAGAATATCGTTTTTGTTGATGGCAAAAAGGCGCAGTAACTGTGCCTCTTTGGGGCTAAGCTTTTCCTTACTTTTTTCGCCGGCCGCGTCTGTATGGGTCAGGATGCGTAACGGGAAATTAAAGTGGAACTGGCCGAATTCGAATTCAGTCTGCTCTTCCTTAGGGTCCGGAGGGATAGCACTGCGGCGCAAGATCACGTTCATACGGGCAAGTAATTCTTCGCTGTTGAAAGGCTTGGTGATGTAGTCATCCGCGCCAATCTCAAAACCACTGAGAATGTCTTCCTTCATCGCTTTAGCGGTAAGAAAGATAATGGGAGTGTCTTTATCGCTTTCGCGGACTTTCTTGGCCAGTTCGAAACCACTGAGGCGCGGCATCATCACATCAAAGATGCAGACGTCCCACTTGCCTTTACGGTAGGCTTCAAAACCGGCGAGGCCGTCGGTCGCCAGCGTTACATCGTAATCGTGTACTTCAAGAAAAGAGCGAAGAACGTCTCCGAAGTTACGGTCGTCTTCCACCAGAAGAATTTTGGGGGCAATGGCTTGGGTAGCGTCACTCATTGTAGGTTCGATTTTTTAGTTACGGGTTTATGAATTAGTTAATCCTGCAGGTAGGGAAAGGTTACAATAAAACTACTTCCTTTTCCCAATTCGCTCTTTACGATTATGGTGCCGTTGTGCACCTCCGTGATTGTTTTGACGTAGGAGAGGCCGAGGCCGAATCCCTTTACGTCGTGGCGGTCACCCGTATGGACACGATAAAAACGGTCAAAAATGTTTTTTCGCGCCTCGCGGGTCATCCCGAGACCGTAGTCTTCTACAGTAACCTCTACACCTTTCGATACATTGCATGTGGATACAAGGATTTTTGGTGCTTCGGGGGAGTATTTATTCGCATTATCGAGCAAGTTATTGATCAGGCTGGAGATATGAGTGAGGTCTCCTTGTACTATTGCAGGTTCGGCATCGAGTTGGGTCTCTACCGTTCCTCCCCGTGGTTCCACCTGGAGGCCGATGTACACGGCTGCGTCGGTTACTACATCATTCAGGTCTACTTCGGTTAGGTTAAGTTTTAGCTCATTTTTGTCCAGTTTGGCCATTTGGAGCACCTTTTCCACCTGGTCGTTCATTCGTTTATTTTCCTGCTTGATGATACGGGCAAAGCGCTGGACCTTATCGGGGTCAGAAGAGATTTTCGGGCTCACGATGCTGTCCGTCGCCAGACTAATCGTGGCAATAGGCGTTTTGAACTCGTGGGTCATGTTGTTGATAAAGTCCGTCTTCATCTCCGAGAGCTTCTTCTGAAACAGAATGACGTAAATCGTATAAATAAAGCAGCCGAGGATAATACCGACGAAAAGCAGGCTCAAAGCTAGGTTGTACCAGATGGAATCAAAAATAACGTCGTCTTTCTCCGGGCTATAGGCGATGATGTAGCCACGTGGTTTATCGTCCTTATCCTCAAAAACGGATACGCGGTAAGCACTACGCATTAAGTCTGCGTGGCGGGCAGTGTCAGCTCCTATCTTGGACAGAGGCCGGCCGTTGCGAATGATGAATTCCTGTTTCTTGACGTCGAAAACACCGTAAGCGAGGTTACGGTCTAAGTTGGCGTTGGTGAATTCGGTGGTCAGGTTTTTGTGGAGTAAGTCACGGTTGACACGGTCAATCAGGTCCTGGCTTTGAATGCGGGCGATAGCGTCCAGCCGGGGAGCGGTAGACTCCAGTCCCCCCGAAAGCCCCGGACGGAGGTTACCGTCCAGAATACCACCGGTGGGAAGTTTGCTCGAAGGGCGGCCGAGGCGCTCAGTATAGCCGTTGATCAGGTTGTTGAACAGGGCCGTTTCGTAAGCCTCCTGCTCATTGCCTCCCAACTTCAGGGCGTCCTGCACGGCTTCGTCGTAGCGCTGGGCGTTGACTTCCATGGCGGTCTTAATCATATCCAGCTGAAGCCAGATCACACCAACGATGGCGGAGATGATCAGGCCGACGATTAGGTAGATGGTTCTTTTACTCATTTAAGCAGGGGTTGCAAAGGGGATACAGCGTATAGAAAGCGGTAATACGACATCGCAATACATTAGACTGATTCAGCCTATTTCGGCTCCGCTCGCTGTCCGAGTAGTTTTCAATTGAACTGCCGTCGCGCTTCAGCACGGCGGAAAAAACAATGGTGGTCAGGCGCCGAGCGAAGCCGAGATGGCTGTTTGATAACGGTACAGCGGTAATACTACGTAACCCAACACAAAAGTTCATATTTATTCGCACATATTTAAAGGTATGGTAACGGCATCCGTACCTTAGGGCCATGGAATCCGTAACGATCCAGACTACCCAAAACGTGCGTATCGACTACGAACTGGCCAAGGCCGGATCACGGGTGGGCGCATTTTTTATTGACGCGGTCGTCTTCACGATCATCTACTGGATTATCTCACTGGTCCTGATCAGTTTCATGGATAGTCCTGATGATTTTACCATCCTCGCCCTCGGCACCATCTTCGGGTTTCTTGGCTACTATTTCCTACTGGAGCTCTTCAATCGCGGCCAGACGGTCGGCAAAAGAGTCCTCGGCCTGCGGGTAATCCGCCTCGACGGGCGCGACCCCACCCCGGCAGACTTTCTCACCCGCTCCGTCTTTCTGCTGCCCGACGTTCTCTTGTCTTCCGGCATCCCAGCCATGCTACTCATCAGCAGCGGCCGCTACAGCCAGCGCCTGGGCGACATGGTGGCCGGCACGGTCGTCATTCAATCAGCCATCTCCTCCACCTTCACCCTGGAGGAGATCATGGGCATCACCAGCCGTGAAGACCACGAACCCGAGTTCCCCGGCGTCCAGCAGTTTACTAATAATGACATGATGGTCGTAAAACACGCGCTCCAGCGAAGCCGCAAATACGGCAATGCCGCGCACAAATTAGCCCTCCGTAAACTAGCCGTCCGCATCGCTGACGAACTTGAACTGGATAAAAAGGAAGTAAAATACACACCAGAAAAATTTCTGGAGAAGGTGCTGCTAGATTTTATTGTTCTTACCCGCTAGTAACTCAGTTACGGAGTTGCTGAGCCACGGTGTGGCTGCCGCAAGTACCGTTCGCAGCGCTGCGCTTACTCACCTTGCCACTCAACGTTCTCAGCATCATGCGTCCGCGCCCACATGCAACACCTTTACCTGCCACGCCCGCCACATGCGGGAGCAACTCAGTAGCTCACCAAATCAACCACTAATGGCCTTCCTAATCGCCTTCCTCGGCGCCCTCCTAGCCGGCAGCATCAACACCCTCTCCGGCAACGGATCGGCCATCACGCTGACCATACTGATGGAGCTGCTCGGGCTGCCGGCCGACGTGGCCAACGGCACCAACCGTGTAGGCGTGTTGGCAAACAGCGTGGGCGCCGGCTATGCCTTCAACAAAGCTGGGCGGTTCAAGCAAACCGCTGAGATGAACCGGCAGATGTGGCGGATCATGATCATCACCACAATTGGAGCGATCGTGGGTATCTACCTGAGCCTGATCATTTCCAATGCGGCGTACAAAGAGATATTCCGCTACTTATTGGTCGTGATGCTTGTGGTAATTCTGGTCGACCCCAAACGTTGGCTGATAGTCCCGGAAGACCAGCAGCCCTTGTCGGTATGGCTCACGGTACCCATTTTTTTTGCCCTCGGTATTTACGGCGGTTTCATCCAGATGGGAATGGGCGTTTTCTTCCTGGCGGTGATGGTGTTGGCTGCGCACTATGAGATCATCCAGGCCAACGTCGTCAAGGTATTCGTCATCATTGCCTACACCATCATCGCCGTCGCCATCTTCGCCTGGCGCGACCTGATCGACTGGCGCATCGGCTTTTTAATGGCGGCGGGGCAGATGATGGGTGGATACTTTACGGCACGATTTGCAGCAGTACACCCCAAGGCCGGCTTGTACGCTTACCGGCTTTTGATCGTGGTTATTATTGGAGCTATTGCGAAGGCTTTCTGGCCTCAG
>JAPKCQ010000134.1 GCA_026421165.1 Lewinella sp.
GAAGCCGTCTAAAAGCGCGCAGCGCGTCTAAAAAGGCGAAGCCGTCTAAAAGCGCACAGCGCGTCTAAAAGGCGAAGCCGTCTAAAAGCGCGCAGCGCGTCTAAAAGGCGAAGCCGTCTAAAACCGTCTATTCATTTTGAAAAATCTAAGCACAATGTTCAAGAACTACCTCTTACTTTCCTTAAAGGTCTTGAAGCGCAAGCCGTTTTATACCTTCATCAGCCTGTTTGGCATCAGTTTTACGCTGATGATTTTGATGCTACTGACGTCGTTGTTTGACGCAACGCTGGGCGACAACCAACCGCTTACACATCGTGACCGGATGGTGGTTCTTCCAATGCTGGAGAGCACCCGTACGGAAACCGATACGATCATGAAGATCGATACCATTGCGCTTGAAAGTGCTGTAGTTCGCTACGACACTTCCTATACTTACGAAGATGAAATAGTCTCCAACTCCAACGGGCCGATGAGCTATAAATTTGTGACTGAAAACCTCACTAATCTGGAAGAGGCCGAAAAATTCAGTTTTTGGAGTTCTAACTCAGATATTAATGGTTACCTGGACGGACGAAAATTTTCGTTCAGTTCTTACTACGTAAACGCAGGTTACTGGGATGTTTTCGACTTCAAATTTCTGCACGGCGACCGTCTCAACGAGCAGGACGATAAGGATGCAAATAAAGTAGTTGTGATTACGGATAAGGCAGCAAAAACCTACTTTGGAGAGGTGGATGCAAGCGTGATCGGGAGGGAGATGGTTCTTGGTCCGGAAATCTTCCGGGTTAGAGGCATCGTTGCGCGGCCGCTTTCGGATAGCCCGATGTTTGGAGGCGACCTGTATTTTCCCATAACTAAGGTAGATCCGCGGGACTTGAACAGCGACGAGCTCGGTGGTGGTTTTGGTGCCACCTTTCTTACTCTTACTTCTGATCGAAGAGAAGCCCTTAAGCGTGAGATCGCTTTTTTGGGAGAGAATTATGACATGTCTGGCGAGGAATATTACGATAAGCTCGAACTGTACAATGCCACCTTTTTTGAGGCGTACGCACAAGGGGTTTTGGGAGAGGAGGACGGAGACAAGGCGCTTCGCCTTCTTTTCATTCCCGTCATTCTACTCATTATGTTATTCGTAGCCTTGCCTTTACTCAACCTCATTAACCTCAATATTAGCCGAGTATACGAGCGCAAGGGGGAGATTGGGGTACGTAAAGCATTCGGTGCCAACGGCACCGATATTCTTTACCAGTTCGTATTCGAAAACCTGGTACTGACCTTTATCGGAGGACTCATCGGGATCATCCTGGCCGTCGGGCTTATCTCTTACGTTAACGCCAATGATATTGTAGGGATCACCCGCCTAGCATACTCCTATAAAGTCTTTTTCTACTTTCTGATCCTGATCGTAGTCTTTGGCTTCCTCTCGGGGATTTTGCCAGCCTACCGGATGAGCAGGACTAATGTGGCCGAGTCGTTGAGGTAACTGAGTTGGAGAGTCGCTTAGTTACTACCGCGAGCGACCCAACGTTATGGGCGACCTCACCTGGTACACATTATAGCGACTCCGGGGCTCCTTCATCCTGCCAGCTTACTTACCAACTTATTCCCGTGCGGCAGCCGATCACGTACACCACGTGCGGCAGCAACTCAGCAACTTATTAACTCAAAAAACCACTTACTATGTTCCGTCATCTACTAAAACTAATGTGGAATAAGCGCCGTGCCAACAGTATGATCTTTCTCGAGATTTTGCTTGCATTCGTGGTCCTCTTTGGCGTCTTTGCCTTCATTTTTTACAACGCCGACCGCTACCGCTCTCCGCTGGGGTTCAATTACGAACAAACCATTGGCGTTCGGATAGATATTGACGACGCGCTAGATTCGTTGTCCGTTCTCGAACTTCAGAAGCGTATTCATGGCGAGCTGTTGGCGATGCCAAATGTTGAAGCTGCTACCTTTATCGGCCCGGTAAGTCCTTTCGGGGGAAGTACCTGGCAGACGGGGAGTACGCTCAACGGCCAGCAAATCATGACGCAGGGGCTTTTTGCCGATTACCGCTTCGGCGAAGCAGCGCAAGTGGAGCTGACGGATGGTCGCTGGTTTACGGAAGACGATTTGCGCGGTAAATACGAGCCCGTTGTAGTCAATGCGGAATTTAAACGACGGTACTTTCCCAACGTAGAAACTATTGTAGACTCCGTATGGGACATCAGCGGCGAGCACATTATCGTCGGGGTAACCGGAGATTTTAAGTACAAAAGCAACTTCGCCGAGAACTTCCCGCTAACCTTCTATCCGCAAATGAGCCGCATGAAGGACGGATATCCCTTTGAAATGATGATCATTCGCCTGCGCCCCAATACCCTGGCTGAAACGGAAGAAGAGATCTTCAACCTGTTGGTAGATAATACTAAAAATACGGAGGTAGTAATTTGGGAGATGGCCAAAGACCGCCGCAAGGCCAACCGGCCCATTGTTATCCCTATGGTCATTCTGCTGGTCGTCTCCGGTTTCCTACTCATCAATATTGCACTCGGGCTGTTCGGGGTTCTCTTTACTCAGATCAACCGGCGTCGGTCGGAAATCGGGCTGCGCAAGGCAATGGGCGCAACGCCGGGGCAGGTAACGACCCAGTTCGTATTGGAGATTCTTATCGTAACGATTATGGCTTTACTTCTCGGCACCTTCTTTGCCATACAGGTTCCGTTGTTAGAGCTAATGCCGATTCCCAGCACATTTTTTTACTACGGCATCGTTGGGGCCATCGCGGTCATCATCACCATTGTTCTGTTCTGTTCCTTTTTGCCGAGCCGGCAGGCAGCGGGCCTCCATCCTGCCGACGTTTTACACGAGCAGTAGCAGGCTTCGTGCAACCTTTTTATTCATCCTCCAGACCTTATAACCATGAAGTATATTTTCTTTCTCCTCCTGGCTTTTACCGGCTTTACGCTAACGGCACAGAATACAATCACTTCTACCAGCACGTCTGTTTCGGAGACGGCTACTGATGATGCTTATTCCTTCATGCTTACCGTAGACCGTAAGCAGGTGGACGACCTCCTTGATGCTTACCTGAAAATTGCGGACAGGACCGGCGTCAAAAAGTTGTCCGGAGAATCCTGGTATACCACCGACGAAGGTGCCGTAGTTAAGATAAATACGACAAAGCGGACCCTAAGCATTTCCAGCGGCGATGACCGTCCGGAAAGTATGTCAGTTGCCCGTGGGCTTGCTGACCGGGTGCGTGAGGAACTCGACCTTGCACCTGCGCCCGCGCCACCTCATTAGTCGTGTGCTCGCTGTCGCATTCTGTAGGTCTATTATTCGCGTCCCTTAGGAGCCACGAAGTGAACTCTAACCCTTTTTGTCGCCTACAATACGCGGCAGCGACTACATTACACCGTCCGAGTACTTAGGCTACCACATCATTATACGACCAACCATGCCCCACAACATCTTAATCATAGACGACGACACCATGGTGTCTACCAGCCTGGAACTACTTCTGAAGCGGGCGGGCTACGGCGTAAAAAGTGTGTCGCGACCGGCCGAGGCACTGCCTGCGATCGCGGAGCACCGGCCGTCTTTGGCGCTGCTGGATATGAACTTTACCATCGACACCAGCGGAAAGGACGGTATGGGTTTGTTGAAACGTATTCTTGGCCAGTATCCGGGCCTTCCGGTGATCCAGATGACGGGGTGGGCGACCGTACAGTTGGCCGTAGAAGGCATGAAGGCGGGTGCGCGTGACTTCATCGCTAAGCCGTGGGACAACCGGGAGTTGCTTAACGCGGTAGCCATACAGATCGATAAGTTCCCGGTAGGGCACGATTTTTTGGGCGCGGCCGCAGGTGCAGGGAACGTTAACGAGCGCAATGAACCTTTCGCCGGCATCATCGGTAAATCGGTAGCTTTGACTTCCGTTCTGGAGCAGGCAAAACGGGTTGCTGCTACCCAGGCATCCGTTCTGATTACGGGCGAAAGCGGTACGGGCAAAGAGCTCGTCGCTGAAGCTATTCACCTGGCTTCAAAACGGGCCGACAAACCCTTCGTCGCCGTCAACCTCGGCGGCGTACCGCCGGGGCTGTTCGAGAGCGAGCTCTTCGGCCATAAGGCTGGCGCCTTCACCGATGCTCGATCTGACCGCAAAGGCCGCTTTGAATTAGCCGAAGGAGGAACGCTTTTTCTCGACGAGATCGGCGACCTCGACCCCGCCGCTCAGGTAAAACTTCTGCGGGTACTACAAGAGCGACAATACGAACGCCTGGGCGAAAGCAAGGCCCGCAAAACCGACGTCCGTATTCTGTCAGCCACCAGCCGCGACCTGCAAAGTATGGTTGCCGCTGGCACCTTCCGCGAAGACCTTCTTTACCGCATCAACCTGATTCATCTCCACTTACCTTCCCTCCGTGAGCGGCCGGACGATATCGTTCTCCTGACCGAACACTTCCTGAGCGGGGCTAAGAAACGGTACGACCGGCCAAAGCTAGAGCTGGGCCGCGACGCAAAGTCCTGGCTCCGCCGGCAACCTTTCCCCGGCAACATTCGCCAGTTGCAGAACCTGGTGGAGCGCACGGCGATTCTTGCGCCCGCTGCCGTCGTTCAGGTAGAAGATATGGACCGTGGCCAGGCGATGGCGTCGGATAAAGCCTTTGCCCCCGGCGGCATGACGCTGGAGGAGATGGAGATCAAGATGATCACGGTTGCACTTGGCCGCAACGCCGGAGAGATTGCCGCTACCGCACGGGAGCTGGGGCTTACGCGGGCTGCGCTTTATCGGCGGATTGAGAAGTATGGGATTGGGTAGCTTACACCCGTTAAAGCCAAATAATTGTCCTCCTCCATAAAATACATCATCTACCTAACCGCCCTTCATATCGCCCTCGGCGTATTGGCGTATCAGCAGTTTGCGGGGAATGGTGCCGTTATGCTAGCAGCTGAGATCTTGCTGCTGGGCTCGGCGTACATCGCACTGCGGATACACCGCTCGTTGATCTCTCCGCTAAAATTACTGGGCAGGGGAGCGGCGGCCCTGGAAGACAAAGACTTTTCCGTGAAACTGATGCCGACCGGCAGCTTCGAGATGGACCGCATCGTGAAGGTCTACAACAATATGATTGATCAGTTGCGGGAGGAACGGGTCAGTGGCCGGCAACAGGAGGAGTTTCTCGACCAACTGCTCGGCGCAGCGGAGTTGGGCGTAGTCGTACTCGATTACGACGGCGAAGTGGCAAGCATGAATCCGTGGATGGAGGCGCAGTGCGAAGACCCGACTTTTCGCGCTGCTGTCCTCGAACCTTCTTTGCACCCGCGTTCGCGCCCAGAAAAAGAAGATGAGGAAGAATACGCTGTAACCGCCGTTCGCACCGGTCCGGGTAACCGCCGCTACCACGTGGAGCGGGCCAGTTTTGTTGACCGGGGCTTCGAGCGTGGTTTCTTAATCGTTCAGGACGTAACGACGGACCTGCTAACGGCCGAAAAAGAAGCCTACGGAAAAATCATCCGGATGATGGCCCACGAAGTCAATAATTCTAACGCCGCCATAATTTCCGTGCTGCGCAGCCTGCTGGAAGCCGCTAATGAAGGCGACGAAACACTGCCCCAACTAAATAAAGATTACCTCCCCGCTGTAGTTGGCCGGGCGGAGAGTATGACCACCTTCATGCGCAACTTCGCCCGCGTGGTTCGCCTACCCGCTCCCGATCGTAAACGGACGGACCTCAATGCACTGCTCCGCCGCACCGGGGACGTAATGGCTCCCATTCTACGAGAAAATAACATCACGCTCAGTTACGAATTGGCTCCCAATGAAGTCATCATTAATGCCGACGCCGCACAGCTGGAGCAGGTCGTCATTAATGGCCTGACCAATGCGCGGGAGAGTATCGGCTCAAACGGAAATATCCTTATCTCCACTACCTCCTTTCCCGCCGGCTTCGTGATCGCGGACGATGGGCCAGGAATCCCGAAAAGCGCAGCTGCTGATATTTTTACCCCGTTCTTCAGTACGAAACCTACCGGACAGGGTGTGGGGCTTACGCTTACGCGGGAGATTTTGGAGGGGCACGGGGCGAAATATGAACTGGTTACGGAGGGGGATGGGTTTACGCGGTTGAAGGCGGTGTTTTAATTTACGCTGTCGTTGAGGAACACCTTTCTAATCGCTCTAACTTCTGCTCCGCTTGGACTTCGACGAAGTGATCAGTATGTCTACTGCTTTCAAAGCGGCTTCGTCGCAATCAAAGCCGAGCCTACGGACTATTTCCTGACCAGTAATGCGGCCATTAGTGTTCTCAGGATAAGCGTATTATTAGGTGGCGTACTCCCGGGTCAGTCGTAGCAGGTATGGCACAAATGAACTAGTAAAAGACAGCGAATTAGTTCTGTACGAGCACTCAATTACCAGGAAAAAAACATGGCCCTGACAACTACCGCGGCCGCTGCCTGTTTTACGAAGTGTTATCAATTACCTCTTATGTTCTTCAGATCAATCTGCTATTTCTTCGCATTACTCATTTTCGCTGGCTGCAGCGATACCAACGGCCTGGCCGATGTGGAATCCTCCGACCAACACCCATTCTACGCCCGCCACCCCAAAGACCCGAAAACGGGGAAGTACCTAGAAAACGAGCTGGGTTACCCTGGTAATCAACCCACCAATTCTACCACCGGGGAGGTGGATCCGGAGCCGATACGCGACTGGAAATACGTAGACCAGCTCAACCGCCCTTTCGGTACCGAAGACCTGAAGGGTAAGGTGTACGTCGCTGAATTCTTCTTCACTTCCTGCCCAACGATTTGCCCCAAAGTGAAAGGGCAGATGTTGCGGTTGGAAGAAGAGTTTACCGACTCACCCGACTTCCGCATGGTTTCCTTCACCATAGATCCGAAGCGAGACACGCCGAAGAAGATGAAGCTATACGCTGAACAACTCGGCACCAAGGATATGGACCGCTGGCGTTATATCTACGGAGACCGTTTTGAGATTAGTGAACTCGATGCTGACTACCTCAGCATCGCTGAGGAAAACGCCAACGCGCCCGGAGGCTTCGACCACAGCGGCTACATCATTTTGGTTGATCGTGAAGGTTTTGTTCGCTCCTACGCTAGCGGGACCAATCCGGAAGAAGTCGATTTTTTGATGAAAGATGTAAAGCTCTTACTCGACGAAAAGTAAGAATTGTTTACAGCAGGTTTAGGAACGCTGATTTGCGGACTGACACTTGTTTCTTTAGCTCTCTCCAGGCTAATCCTGGCCACTTGCTACGATCTGGTCGGCGCTGCGGGCTCCGTTACTTTTCTGCCCGGCGCGGTACACTGCGTCCTGATGGATCAGGGCTCCGCCGAATATGGGCTCGGTAGCAGGTGCCGCGAAAGTTGAGAGGCCGGGGAGGTGCCTCAACATTTCTTGCTGGTGATTAAGGTTGTGGTAAGCGCGGCTTTCGTACGCTTGCAAGCCAGCCACTCCCACAGGAAGTTCATGGGTCAGGGCATCGGTGCATGTCTTATGGTGTTGGACTGGTTTCGTGCTGGTAAAACGACTAACTTTGTAACTCAAAATAAGAAATCATGTCCGCTACCCCAATGTCCGAATCCCTGCGCCAGCGTATCCTTCAGTTTATCAATGAGGCACTGGCTGAAGACGTCGGCCCCGGAGATTATACCAGTGAAGCTACCATCCCCGCTGGAAACCGCGATACGGCGCGCCTGCTGGTCAAAGACGTTGGTGTCCTCGCCGGAGTGGAAGTTGGCAAAATGATTTTTCTTGCCGTAGATCCCACCGCAGAGTTTGAACAGAAGATGGACGACGGAGACCTGATGCACCCAGGAGACGAAGTTTTCTTCGTAACCTGTAACTCCCGTGCTCTTCTTCAGGCTGAGCGCCTTGTGCTCAACACTATGCAACGGATGAGCGGCATCGCTACCCTTTCCAACCGCTACGCCTTCGAGGTGGAAGACTTACCCGTAATCGTGCTGGATACCCGCAAGACAACCCCTAACCTTCGCTTTCTGGAGAAGTGGGCCGTTCGCCTTGGCGGCTGCAGTAATTACCGGGAGGGCCTTTACGACCGCATCATGATCAAGGATAATCACATCGATGCGGCCGGTTCCATTACCGCCGCCATTGAGGGGGTCCAGGCTTTTTTCACCGAGAACAATATCACGCTGCCCATTACTGTCGAGGTCCGCAACCTTGTCGAACTGATGGAGGTCCTGAGAGTAGGACAGGTAAACCGCGTCATGCTCGACAACTTTGAGGTGCCGATCATGAAAGAAGCCGTGGCTCATATTGACGGCCGCTTCGAGACGGAGGCCAGTGGTGGCATCACGCTGAAGAGTATCCGGGAGATCGCGCTTACCGGTGTTAATTTTATTTCCGTTGGTGCGCTTACGCACTCGGCTGTCAGCTTGGATCTTAGCCTGAAGGTGGTCAAGTAGACAGACCGTTAGAAGTTAGCCATCACCCATATGGCCACCAATCTTTAGGTCTTTGATCAGAAAGGGGACCAGGCTCCAGCGGAAGGCGGCGAGTTGTTCGGGTGCCCGGTTGGCGAGCACGAGGTTACTCTGGGTGGGCCCACGTTCGTCTGCGAATGACCGGTCTTCCATTACTGCTCTATCAACTTTCCACGGCACCCGCGTTCGCGCCCGAAAAACATTAGTCCCGAAAAACGCCTTTACCAGTACACCAACGAACGAACAGACCAACATGTCCACAAATCCACAAGCAGCCTTTCCCGACTTCAACTACGAACGTCCTGATCTGGAAAAAGCCGAAAAAGCCTTCCGGGCCGTACTCGCCGAGTTGAAAAGTGCAGACTCCATCAACGCCGCCATCGCTGCCGTAGAGCAGATTGACAGCATTCGCGCAGGGATCGCCACGATGCAAAACATCAGCTATATTCGCTACAGCATCGATACCCGGGACGAATTCTATAAAGCAGAGAAAGCCTGGTTTGACGAGTACCTACCCGCTACTCAGGGATGGAGTATGGACTACTACCGCGCACTCATCAACAGCGACCACCGCGAAGCCCTCGAACAAAAATTTGGTAGCCAGATTTTTGACACCGCCGAGCTGAGCATCAAAACCTTCCAGCCCGAGATCATCGAAGACATGCAGGCTGTCAATAAGGGCTTCAGCGAATACACCCAGCTGAAAGGCGGAGCTGAAATTAAACTGGACGGCGAGACTTACAACTTGAGCAGTATCATCCCGCTGGAACAAGTAGCTGATCGCGAAGCCCGCCAGCGGGCCAGCAAAGCAAAATGGGACTGGATGGGGGAACATTCAGAACGGTTTGAAACGATCTACAACGACCTCGTGCAGGTGCGCCATGGTATGGCTAAAAAGCTGGGCTACGACAACTACGTCGGCCTGGGTTACGCCAATATGAACCGAACGGACTACGGCCCGGAACAAGTTGCCAACTTCCGCTTGCAGGTGAAGAAGCACATTGTTCCCATCGCTCAAAAACTGGCCGAAGCACAGGCCAAACGTATCGGCGTAAACCGGCTAACCTACTACGACGTTAATTTCCGCTTCCCCGACGGCAACCCCAAGCCCGTAGGTGAAATGGCCGATACCGTCGCAGCGGCCCGTAAACTTTACGACGGCCTCAGCCAGGAAACCGGCGACTTCTTCCGCCTTCTCGAAGACCGCCAACTGATGGACCTTGAAGCCAAAGACGGTAAAGCCACCGGCGGCTACTGTACCTACATCAACGACCACGGAGCGCCCTACATTTTTAGTAATTTTAACCGGACGAGCCACGATGTGGACGTGCTCACCCACGAGTTCGGCCACGCCTTCCAGGTTTACTCCAGCCGCCACCAAAAGCCGATGGAGTACAACTGGCCCACTTATGATGCTGCTGAGATTCACAGTATGAGCATGGAGTTTTTCGCCTACCCAGGCGTGTCCGATTTCTTTGGCGATGATGCTAAAAAATATTACTACGGTCACCTTGAAAGTGCCATACGGTTTCTCCCCTATGGTTGTGCCGTGGATGAGTTCCAGCACCTCGTCTACGAAAATCCGACCTGGACGCCAGCGGAGCGTAATGCCGCATGGAAAAGCCTCGAAGCTGAATACCTACCGCACCTCGACTACTCCGACCATCCGTCTCTGGACAAAGGTATTTACTGGCAGAGCCAACTCCACATCTTCGGGATGCCCTTCTATTATATCGACTACTGCCTGGCCCAGATTTGTGCCTTCCAGTTTTGGCTAAAAGACGAGGCTGATCACGAAAAAGCCTGGGTAGACTACGTAACACTCTGCAAAGCCGGTGGCTCCAAGTCTTTCCTAAAGCTCGTCGCTCTCGCCGGGCTGGAGGACCCGTTTGAGGATGGGGTGATGGAGAAGATTGCGGCTAAGGTTACCGGGCGGCTAGAGGAGTTGAAGTAACTTAGTTTTACCTTTACACTATAAACCCAATAACCAAAGCTATGCTCTTCACCGAAAAAGACAATACCCTAAAGGCGGAGTTCAAATTCAAGGACTTCCGCCAGGCCTTCGCCTTCATGACGGAAGTAGCCTTCGCTGCGGAGGCCGCCAACCATCACCCAGAATGGAGCAATGTCTACAATACGGTCGTCGTTAAATTGACGACCCACGACGCGGGTAACACCGTGACGCAAAAAGACCATGACCTCGCCTTTTCCATTTCCAAGATTTACGGTAAGTATGCTTAGAGTTTTATCCTCCCTGTTGGGACTAGTGCTTTTCGTTAGCACGAGCTTTGCGTCTACAGTTCTAACAGCCTCTTCTCTGGCTGAGCACTCTTCCTTGGGCCTCGGAGTGGTTTTTCCCTCCGAGGCATCATTTTTTGTGGGCGACGTCGGAGATGAATTTTTTATTGGAGGTGTAAAACGAGGCAGCGAATATCAGATAAAATCCGACCGGCACTACGCCTTAACCCCTCAGGCCAAGGCCATCTACAACCGCATCCTGACAATGGAGCTGGACGGCGCGC
>JAPKCQ010000446.1 GCA_026421165.1 Lewinella sp.
GACATCGAAGACAACGGGCCGGGCATTCCCGCCGACATCCAGAGCCGCATCTTTGAACCATTCTTCACCACGAAAGGTATTGGTGAGGGAACAGGAATGGGCCTCGACATCGTACGCCGAGTGATCGAACGCCACAATGGAGGCATCAGTGTCGACAGTGTCCCTGGACGAACTTGTTTTCTGATCTGTTTCCCACTCTAACCCCATCTTGCAATATCTTGCAATATCTTGCAATATCTTGTAATTTCTGCAACCCCTACCTCATGAAGAAGCCCATCATCATTTCTGTAGACGACGATCAGCAAGTACTACGCTCCCTGAAGCGCGACCTGCGGAACCAGTACAAAGCAGACTACCGGATCATCAGTACCACCAGTGCCTCCGAAGCATTAGAAGCTGTAAAAGAATTAAAAAAGAAAGGGGAAACCGTTGCCCTCTTCCTCTCCGACCAACGCATGCCTGAAATGCCCGGCGTTAATTTCCTGGAGAAAGCCCGCAAGTTTTTCCCCGACGCGAAGCGTGCATTACTCACCGCCTACTCCGATACCCAGGCAGCGATCAAAGCCATCAACGATGTTCAGCTCGACTACTATTTGCTCAAGCCTTGGGATCCCCCGGAAGAGAAGCTCTTCCCGGTACTGAACGAGCTGCTCGAAGACTGGAAGCTCAGTTACCGGCCCGACTTTCAGGGCATTCGTGTAGTCGGCTACCAGTACTCCCCCAAAAGCCATAACATTAAGGACTGGCTCGCCGCCAACCTCAAGCCTTATCAATGGGTCGATGCACGAAGCGATAAAGGTCAGGAACTACTAAAGCTTCATAACTACGAAAACAAAGAACTGCCCTTTGTTGTGCTTGAATCCGGAGAGGCTCTGCCGGATCCCGACTTACCATCTCTCGCTGAGAAGTTAGGCATGAGCGCCACTGCCGCCGAATCCTTATACGACGTGGTGATCGTTGGTGGAGGGCCGGCGGGGATGGCAGCCGCAGTCTACGGCGGCTCCGAAGGGCTAAAAACCCTGCTCATCGAAAAGCGCGCGCCGGGTGGTCAGGCCGGCACTAGTAGCCGGATTGAGAATTACCTGGGTTTCCCGAGCGGGCTCTCCGGGTCCGAACTTACCCGGCGGGCAATGGCCCAGACGCTCCGTTTCGGCGTAGAAGTGGTCTCTCCCCGCGAAGTATCCGACATTTATATCCAAGACAACTATAAAATCCTTACGCTCGACGACGGTTCAGAAGTGAAAACCCGCGCCGTCATCCTTACCACCGGCGTTGAGTACCGTCACCTTCCCGCCGAAGGTGCCGATAAATTTGCGGGTGCCGGTGTTTATTACGGTGCTGCTACCACGGAAGCTAAAGCATGTGAGAACAAGATCGTTTACGTTGTCGGCGGCGGTAATTCGGCTGGCCAGGGTGCAGTGTACCTTTCCAAGTTCGCGAAGGAAGTTCATATACTGATCAGAAAACCTGACCTGACGTCGAGCATGTCGAGCTACCTGATTGATCAGATCGACGGGGTCAAAAACATACAGGTACACGGATACCGGCAAATTCAGGAGATCTGCGGAGACGATGACCACATCCAGCAGCTCCTCATTAAGAACCTGGAAGATGACTCCAGCTTCAAAACGGACGCTGATTCCGTTTTCATCTTCATTGGTGCCCGCCCGCGTACAGAGTGGATCGAACGCAGCAAGATTATAATCGATGAGCGCGGCTTTATTGTCACCGGGCGGGACGTGACGACTATGGATAAACGCGCAAAAGCTTGGCCGCTAGAACGTGCGCCCTACCTCCTGGAAACATGCCAGCCCGGCGTATTTGCTGCAGGCGATGTGCGCTCCGGAGCAATGAACCGGGTAGCTTCCGCTGTGGGGGAGGGGGCCATGGCTATTAAGTTTGTACATGCTTATTTGGCGGAGCACTAGTACAGTGTAATCTAGATTACACTGTACTAGGGGATAATTCGTTGGAAGGCAGGTCGTTAGTAATTAGGGTCACCTCGGCTGTATTGAGGCCCTAATAACGGTTTTCAAAAGCTTTAAGCGAAGTAGAAATAAACCTTTTCCTTCGGGCTGCTTCGCGTGAGCACCCAGTCTTTTTGGCGCGGCCGCAGGTGCAAATAAAGGTTCTAGGAGCAATGTATGACCGCCAACTACCCCGTTCCCTTCGGATAAAGTGTAGGCCACCAAACTCCCCTTAAGCAACAAGCTTAGGAACTCCAGCCAGGGCTTTTTATCCGCAATCTAAAACGTTCGCTTCGTAGGCATGAACGGAGAATGGTAACGGAAACGATGATAATGTCGCGTAGGCGATCACGGTCTTTGTCCTCGCGGGCGGGAGGCAGGTTCTTTTCCCTTACCTTAAGAATGTTTTTAACCTCAGGAGGGATAGACATGATTTGGAATGAGTTTAAGGGAAAAGGTCAGTGGCTTCGTCTTAAACTCAACCACCGGAAATAATACGGTGAATCAATCCCGATGCCATGGTAGGACATCGCCGGATTTCTTCTGCTGTAATTCTCGGG
>JAPKCQ010000135.1 GCA_026421165.1 Lewinella sp.
GAATGGCTGGAAGTTGGAACCTTTTTACAGGTGCAGGCTTGCCAACACAGTTTGCTCCTGTAAACAAAACGTGTACAAATTGTAGCAAGCTTGAAGAAATCATAAGTCTTATGCCCACAACAGACGCAGAAAAAGATAGGACTGATTGGATCATAAGCGGGAGTACAACTAACACAACCGAAGACGGTGGCGTAACCCGAACCTGCATCATTACTGAGTAACTTTTTTTACTTTCAAAGATCGACACAATGTTAGCCAAGTTCGTGTATCTCAAAGATGCACGAACTTGGCATTTTATTATCAATTAACCGCAATGCACCAGCGTCTTCTTTCAAAAATTATATGTTGCTTCGTCGCACAGCTTTTATGCTGCCATCTGCATAGCCAGACCTTATTCGTAACCTTGGTAGATAGCGAGTCTCAAGAAGGCTTAGTTGGTAGCTATGTTACTACTTCCGAGAATAGGCAGTATGTTACAAACGAGTACGGGCGGGCCTATATACCCATAGATGCAGTACCAAAAGAGATCGGCCTTGTCGCAACCTACATTGGGTATCAGCCGCTTGACACAATCATAAAAATTAATACGCTTGAAGATGTCTACATTTTCATAAAGCTAAAAAGTAGTGCTACCCTTCCAGTGGTAAACATCTCCATAAATGATTACACGGAGGATGTCCATAGCCAGCTTAACCGTATCGCGCCTTCAATCGCATCCCTTAAGATCACGCCCTCGTTAGGAGGGGAAGTTGATATTCTTAAGTCCTTACAGCTTACACCAGGCATTAGTGCAGGAGCAGAAGGAACCGCTGACCTACTTGTACGGGGAGGCAGCGCTGACCAAAACCTTATCTTGTTGGACGGAGCCAAAGTTTACAACTCTAACCATTTTTTTGGCCTTATCTCGCCTTTTCAGCCAGGGCTGGTAAAAGCCATTGAAGTATTTAAAGGTGGGTTCCCAGCCAGGTACGGAGGGCGGCTAAGCTCCGTTGTGAATGTAACTAGTATTGAGGGACGACAAAAAGACTGGCGCGGCGAAGCAAACTTAGGACTAATCAACGCCCAGGCAAACGCCAGCGGACCGATTAGCGACAAATGGTCTCTCGCAGTAGGAGGGCGCTCGGCTTATTTGTCTGTATTGAATTTGCTTTTTCAACAGAACAGCAACGTTCAGACGTACGCATTTTATGATCTCAACGCCAAAGCGACCTTAAGAACAGACCGTACCCACCTTTCCATCAGCGCGTTTCGGAATTACGATGTCACGCAGATTAATGATAATTTTGCCCAGGCTCCGGTAAGTGGAAATATCCGATACGGCAACAGCACACTGTCCGGTCGCTGGTTGTACAACCTGACGGGTAAGTTTGACCTTCTGAGCGAGTTGAATTTTAATCAATATCAGTTCGGAACCGAGCAGTCATCATTGGACGACAACGACGGCGTCATCGGGAGTGTCTCTTTAAACTCAGCAATAAGAGAAACTGCGGGTAGGCTAGAATTGCGTGGCCGGCCAACAAATTTCATCAAAGTATCTGCTGGGATAGAATACAATATTCGTTCCATTGCACCCCGTGATATCGAAGATGGGTTGACGGGGAGGAACAATAGTTTTCCCGTAGAAGGTACTAGAGAGGTTGGCCTGTACCTGGAACCAATTATTCGGTTTTCTCCGAAAACAAGTGCTAGGTTAGGTATTCGTTTGCAGGAGTATAAACTTCCGTTTGGAACAGAGCGAAAATTATTTTTTGAGCCTCGATTTTCGATAAATTCTAAATTGTCTAAAAGAATTCAGCTAAATAGTTCTTTTGCACGTATGAGCCAGGGTGTGCATCGGATAACCAGTAATTTTATTGGAATTCCCAATAACCTGTGGGTGAGCAGCAGGCCACTCGCTCCTCCTGGCCAGTCTGATATATACACGGTAGGCTCTTCTCTGAAGTTGAAAAACTCAGTATTAAACGTTGAGCTTTTCCTGAAAAGAATGGAAAATTTAATTGACCCTCTACCGGGCCGTAACTTATTCCAAACATCTACTCTGGACTGGTTAAATGAGGTTTCCACCGCCGGGCAAGCTCGCGTTTACGGCCTCGAAGGAAGCTGGACGATGAATAAAGAGCGTTGGAACCTTACGGTTAACTACACCTTAAGTTGGAACCAAATCCGTTACGATGAAATCAATGATGGGCAGTGGTATTTTCAGCAGTTTGATCGCCGCCACGATCTGGCGGTTATTGGGCTGTACAAGTTGAGCGATAACTGGTCTGTTTCAGCTAACTTCATCTTTAACGACGGCTTCCGTCTAACATTACCGCAAACCGTCTACCTGGATGGCCTGTTCAATACGCCCGTTCCATTTTATCAGGGCAGGTTTGATGCGAAATCCCCCGCCTACCATCGGCTAGATGCCAACTTTATCCGGGAAGTGCGAAAAGCCAGTGGGCATTACCGAAGACTAGCACTTGGGGTCTACAATGCTTACGCACGTAAAAACGCTACCTATATTTTGCACGAAACAGATACTATATTTAATCTTAATGGATCAACCTCTTCCCCTGAACTACTCGGGATATCTTCCAGTGCACGAAGGTTTACGTTGTTTCGTTTTATCCCTCACATTAGCTATGGATTCAGTTTTTAAAAAAGTGTTCCTTCTCCTGGCCGCATGCGGAATATCTTTAATAGGCTTATTCAGCTGTGAACAACAAGAGCCTTTTGTTCCCAGAGGGTTCGCGCAGAATGCTCTTGCGGTATCCGCGATTGTTGATCCTGCATTTGGTTTTGAAGCAACTGTTGGAAGAACGCTTTCCTCGGCTTTCGGCGCGGAAGTATCAGTTGATGATTTAGCACTGGATGATGCTTTAGTAACGTTGCTTTCTTCTGATACAACCATCAATATTCCTGCGGCAAGCCAGCGTGGGCGGTACACCTTTCATGATCCCGATTTATTTATTGTGGGCGCTTGTTTTACCTTACAAGTTGCGCACACAGATTACCCGACCGTTACCTCGACCGAAGTCTGCATTCCTGCTGCCGTTGAGGTGGACAGTTTTCAGGTAGAAGAGGTGATGGACGATGACTTAGGGTTTACTGTCCCCAGGGTGAGCTTTTTACTCAATGACAATGATCAACTTAAGTTTTATAAAATTGACGTGAACGCAAATAATGAAAATTATACCAGGGTATCCCTTATCGCAGAGACAAGTATTGGCTTGGATATCTGTAGCTATTTTGATTATCATGACCCCTACGGTATATACTTTTCTGATGACTGTTTCTTCAATGCATCCGCACAGTTCAGGCTAACCCTGCAAATAGGAACAATCGTTGGGGATGATGACCCGATAACTAGTGTCGAAGTTCAATTAAGAAGTATCTCAGAAGATTATTTCAAGTATTTAGAAAACTTTCAAAACCTTGACGACGATAGGGGGTGGATCGTCGAACCAGCAGATACTTTTACTAACCTTACGGGAGGTGTTGGTGTTTTTGCAGCCTCAAATACCTTTCAGCGGACGGTACCACTACTATAATTTAAGAAGGCGCAAACGCAGGTGCAAAGTAGGTTGAAGGGCATTCGTACCTCCATAGAAGTTTGTTGTTAGAGGGAAATTGAAATTTCTACACAAAAAATAAATAACCTTATTACCTTCGCTACCGTTGCAAAAACAACCCCGACGGAAGGTCCGTCCACTGGCGAAAAAGAAACTATGGCCCGCGCTAAATCCACCGCTCCTTCAACCTCCACCGCACCTGCGGCCGCGCCTAAAAAGCGTAAGTCTAAGAAAAACGAACTGCCCCACTCCGAACGGTTCCTAACCGTTATTGGCGCAAAGGAAAACAACCTGAAAGACATCAGCGTGGAACTGCCGCGCAACGAGCTCGTCGTGATCACCGGACTGAGCGGAAGCGGCAAATCAAGCCTGGCCTTCAACACGATCTATGCCGAAGGGCAGCGCCGCTACATGGAAACCTTCAGCAGCTACGCCCGCCAGTTCATGGGCAGTATGGAGCGGCCCGAAGTGGAACAGATCACCGGCCTGAGCCCGGTAATCTCTATCGAACAGAAGACCACCAACCGCAGCCCCCGCAGTACCGTCGGCACCGTTACCGAGATCTATGATTTTCTCCGCCTGCTTTACGCCCGTGCCGGAACCGCCTACAGCTACATCAGCGGCGAACCGATGTTGCGCTTCACCGAGGAGGAAATGAAAGACCAAATCGCTGAAAAATACGCAGGTAAAAAACTGATCGTGCTGGCTCCGCTCATCCGCGGCCGGAAGGGCCACTACCGGGAGCTGTTCGAACAGGTCCGTAAGCAGGGCTACACCAAGGTCCGCGTTGATGGAGAAATCCAGAACCTGGTGGAAGGAATGCAGGTGAGCCGTTACAAAGTGCACGACATCGAGCTGGTAATCGACCGCCTCAAGATGCAGCCCGATCGTTCCGAACGACTGAGCCAAAGCCTGCAAACTGCCCTTAAAATGGGCGACGGACTCGTTTTCGTCCAGGACGTCGAAACAGGTGGAACCAGCCCCTACTCCAAAAATTTGATGGATGCCGAAAACGGTCTCTCCTACGAAGAGCCGAGTCCGAATACCTTCAGCTTCAACTCGCCCTATGGCTACTGTAAAACCTGTAAAGGCCTCGGCCAGGTGAACAGCCCGGACATCGAAAAGATTATTCCCGACCGCAGCGTAAGCATCAATAAAGGCGGCCTTGCCCCGATGGGCGAAGACCGGGACAATACCACCTTCAAACAGGTGAAGGAGATCGCTAAAGCCTATAAATTCAAACTGACCGACCCCATCAATAAACTCAAGCCCGAAGCACTGAACGTGCTCCTCTACGGCGAGAAGAAAACGGCTGGTGGACAAAAGAAAAGCAAGTACGATCGCATCGCTCACGACATGGTCTGGGACGTACGCAAGAACGGACTCATCAACATGATCCTGCGCTGGTACGAAGAAACGAGCAGCGAACGCATCCGTGCCTGGGCCGAGGACTTCATGACCATCAGCGATTGCCCCGAGTGCGATGGCGACCGCTTGAGCCGGGAAGCCCGCCACTATAAAGTCAAGGAAAAAACCATCAGCGACCTTGCCCGTATGGACCTCGGCGAACTGGGCGACTGGATGGAAACCGCCGAAGACGGTATGGATAAGCGGACGAAGCTGATCGCTACCGACATCCTGAAAGAAATTCGCTTCCGTCTTCGCTTTCTGCTGCACGTGGGCCTTGGTTATCTGAGTTTGGACCGCTCCGGACGGACTCTTTCCGGTGGCGAAGCCCAACGCATCCGCCTTGCCACCCAGATCGGTAGCCAGTTGACCGGTATCACCTATATCCTTGACGAGCCGAGTATCGGCCTGCACCAACGCGACAACCAACGGCTGATCCGAGCGCTGCGTGATTTGGTGGACATTGGTAACTCCGTCATCGTCGTCGAGCACGATAAAGACATCATGATGGCCAGCGATTACCTGCTTGACCTTGGCCCCGGAGCCGGAATCAAAGGTGGCGAAGTCGTTACCGCAGGAAAGCCGCAGGAGTTTCTGCTGAAAAAGAATGCTGGCAGCATCACCTCAGACTACCTTGCTGGCCGCAAAGAAATCGCCGTCCCGAAAGAGCGCCGCAAAGGCAACGGAAATTTCCTGGAGCTTAAAGGCGCGACCGGCAACAACCTTAAGAACGTAAGCATCAAAATTCCGCTTGGCTCTTTCACCTGCGTAACCGGGGTGAGTGGCTCAGGAAAATCGACGCTCATCAACGAAACGCTGTATCCCATCCTGCGGCAGCATTTCTATAATTCGGTAAAACGGCCACTTTCCTACAAGTCAGTGAAGGGCCTTGAGCATATGGATAAGGTGATCGACATCGACCAGAGTCCGATCGGACGGACGCCGCGCTCTAATCCGGCGACCTACACCGGTGTATTTACCGACATCCGGACGTTGTTCACTAAGCTTCCCGAAAGCCAGATTCGTGGCTACAAGCCCGGCCGTTTTAGCTTCAACGTGAAGGGCGGGCGCTGCGAAGTCTGCAAGGGTAGCGGCAGCCGGACCATCGAGATGAACTTCCTGCCCGACGTGGATGTGGAATGCGAGACCTGCCTCGGTAAGCGCTTCAACCGGGAGACGTTGGAGATACTTTATAAGGGCAAGTCGATTAACGACATCCTCAACATGTCAGTCGCCGAGGCGAGTGAGTTCTTTGAGGCCATCCCAAAGATTTCTCGCCGGATGAAGACGCTTAACGATGTGGGCCTGGGCTACATCACCCTCGGTCAGCGGGCAACGACGCTCTCCGGAGGCGAAGCCCAGCGCGTTAAACTCGCCGAAGAGCTGAGTAAACGCGCTACCGGACAGACTGTCTACATTCTTGACGAACCAACCACCGGACTTCACTTTGAAGACATCCAGTACCTCCTGCGCGTACTTCAAGGCCTCGTTGAAAAAGGGAACACCGTTATCGTGATCGAGCACACGATGGACGTGATCAAGGTGGCCGATTACGTTATCGATATGGGCCCGGAAGGTGGCCGGGATGGGGGGATGCTTATCGCTAAGGGTACGCCGGAGGCGGTGGCGCTGGTGGAGGAGAGCTATACCGGCCGTTTTTTGAAGGAGGAGTTGGGGTAGGGCAAACGCGAATCAACTTACTTACACCGTTAAGGGACGCCGTATAAATAATTTACGCCTTTTGACCGCCTTATTTTGCCCCCACCAAAATTAAAAATCATTTCCGTAGCTAAGGCTATGCAAAGGATTTGTAATTTCGGTGAGAACAAAAACGTCAGGTCAAACCACGCAGTAGCCGCGAAGCGAAACCGGTAAGTTATTTATACGGCGTCCCTAAGCGAACTACCTGCCCGGAAAAAACTGCATTCCCAGTAACCGAATCTAATAAGGTCTCATCCGTAATATCATTAACGCTTACCTCCGGAATGGCCTCTGCCATCGGCAGCTTTATACCCTTGCGGTCGTGGCCGAAGCCGTGCGGTTTGCGGATCGCGTTGAGTTTTCCCCGACGTAGGGCTAGTGCTTCCGGCTAGCCGACCTCTTTCCATTCACCGTTCGTCGCCTTGCGTAGGGGCCTTCTTAGTCGTTACACAAATAACGATTTAATGTACTGTACTAGGATTTGGCGCGAACGCAGGTGCAGTGGAAGTTGATAAGTACGGACAGCTTAATTTCCGCTCAGACCATAAACCCATCTTAGAAGAGTTGAGACAAGCTGTGCCAAGCAGGAAAAAGCTATACCACGTCTATATCCTATAAGCAATAAAGTTGTCGTAAATAGCTTGTATACAGTGTCTTATAATTAATTGGGCCGCTATATTTCTATATACGGCTGTTTTCCATTTGTCAAAAGCTGTTTTCAGCCTCATTATTGTAGTGTTCTTAAAATAGATCGAACTTGGAATGCGACGTTTGGAAGTCACTTTTAAGCCTCGATAAGGACAGTGTTTTTATAGATATTACCGCCAATAAGTGCGGCTCGAAAAGTAGTTTATTAAAAGAATGCCGTTTCTCTCCGGGGGGACGGCATTTCTTATTGCCTAAATTGATGACGGTAGGCGCAGCGGAACCAGTTTATTCAGGCGGGCTTAGTAGAGGATATTTCCATGATCGCACGGTCGAAGGCGTCTTTATCAAGCAGTGACTTCCCCCGAACCTTGCTACGATAAGCGTAGATCGTGTTGACGGAATGGCCTAGGATTTTCGAGATTGTGTTGTTGTTTTTGATGCCGAGACGCATCAAAGCAAAAATCCGGACTTCGGAAGAAAGCTCATCCTGATCCTCTGCTGGCCAGATAGTCTCAGGCGGGAACAACGCTTGGAATTTTCGCGCGAAATCGGGAAAAAGGGTAAGGAAGGCTTCGTCGAAATCTTGCAGTAGCTGTTTGTTCTGCTGCTTGGCATCGAAGGATTTTAGCTGATATTTAGCTTCCTTGAAGTCTGCCGCATAAATGGCTTTTGCTGCTTTGTCGATCACTTTTTTTGCACTGGTGATGAACTTGGTATTGGTCTGGAAGAAATAACCGATGTACTGCTCCTTGATCCGCTCGGATTCGCGCAATGCATTGTTGTTGGCCCGCAATTGTTGGGTAACATCGAGTAAGGCTTGGCGGCGCTCGCGGAGTTCTCTATTCTGGAGGATAGTACGGCGGATGAGCCATAGCGCCAGAAGCAATAGAAGAGAGAGCAATACGGTGAAAATCACAAACTGTCGGCGTTGGGCTCGGAGTAATTGTTGTCGTCCTTCCTCAATCATGGGCAGGATGTCGAGCACTTCCATTTTGCGGTGGCGGGCGTCGAAGAAATTGGCGTTTTCCAAACCGACCTTAATGTAGCGTTCAGAACGCTCGTAGTCGCCCATTTCGTAGACATAGCGGGCTACCCGAACGAGTGAAATGGCTTCGCGGGTTACCGTTCGTTCATCGGCGATTGCGGATTTAACGATGGCCAGACGAGCGGAGTCCCGCTGGCCGATCATGTTAAAAAGGACTCCGGCGGCACCGTGTTCTTTAGCCATCAGACGGGTGCTGGCTTCCGGGTGTTTTCTGACCAGGTGATAGAATTTTAGGCCTTCGGAGGGATGGTTAAGCTTCATCTCCTTATTTCCGAGCAGGGACAAACGAACCAGGGGGCCAGACTGGGCGTAAACGATGGCAGAGTCAAGATCCCTCAGTCCGAGATCAAGAAACTTATTGTTGAGTGTGTTAATAGCATAGCTTTCGGCGAGATCGAAATGAGTGCGGGCGCGGGTGGCGTAATAGTCCGCTCTAAGTTCGGGAGAAAATGAGCTTGGGGTGATGGTGTTCAGACTGTCGAGGGCCTCGTTGAAGAGGCCGGCGGATAGGAAAATAAAGGCTTCGCGAACTTTGGCTTGGTTGATTTTTACCGGATCACCTAACTGACGCGCGAGCTTTTTAAGTCTTAGGGCTTCACCGTAGGCGCGGGTAAAAGAGAAGGACTCCAGCGCGAGTACTTTTTCGAGCGTGATTTCAAACTGCTCTTCCGGGGTATCGGTTTGGCTACGCAGCTTATCGAACTGAAGAAGGGCGAGTTCTTTTTCAGCTAGGTAGTCGGCTCGTTTATCCAGCTCGGTGTCGAGGACATCAAGTAAAGAGTCCAGTTGTGCACTGGTGCTTCCGGTTAGGCTGAACAGCAGGCAGAAGAGCAGTGAAATCCGGCGTTTTAGCATGGTGATTAGAATTGCCCGGGTGGGTACGAATGCTGCGAGGACGCAGGTGTAAAGTAAGTAGTTTCGAGTACTGTTTCTCAAACCTCATAGTGTACCTGCGGCCGCGCGCCAAAAGCCGCACAGTTAAACAAATTCTTTAATAACAGTATGGATCCGACTATAATTCATTGAGTGCAGCTTTAACCCGCTGGTACTTTTCTCGACTCCGAACGATCACCGGCTCTTCAGCCCGTTCAGCACAGTCTGTTATCGGGCACCGCTCGCAGGTAGTATTCACGATCCTGGTTGTGATGGAGGCATCATCGAGCCAGGTGATGGTCTTGTGTAGTTTGTCGTTAATCAGAAAGCCTAGGGTAAGACTCACGTTATTTCCCGGGTGGGGGTATCCGGTACGGGCTAGCGTGATGCAGAGGTACTCGTCTTCCGTCCCGTAATAATGGCTGCGCTGAACATCGATGCGCAACTCACCGGAATCGCTCGAAGACATGTCCAGCAAAGAACTAAGCGACACCCAGCGGCGGCAGTAATGCTCGAACAAGCCGTTCTCGTGGGGATGGTGGTGGCGGTTTAAGTGCAGCTCTTTATCAACCGTGAAATCATTGGTTGCGGGGTCGTGCATGAACCGTAGGAAGAACAGCTCACGCAACCCGAAAAACTTCGGTAACACGTTGGTGAGCCGATGGTAAAACATTTCAGGCGTGGCGTTGAAGCGCCGCATTACGGCAAGGAAAGCGTCGCTGTCCCAGGCAGGCAAAGCAAAGAGTTCCTGGACACTCTCTACGAAAGGATGTAAAGGAACGTGCAAAGCAACACTAAAATAAGTCGCTTTGCTATGGTTAAGTACTTCTTCAAACACCCGGCTGCGCAACAGGCTACTGGTGTTGGCCCGCTCCGTCAGCTTGAGGTGATTAAAAGCCAGTTCCTTGCCGAACTGGAACCCTCGCTGACCAGGGGTAAGGTTGCCATTCAGTAACAATCGCTTCCCATCCGGCTGGTAAACTGAACGGAACAGCTGCAAATCGGGGTGATCATCCAGGCCATTGGGCACTATATTGTAGCCGTATACGGATTCCAGGACCCCACCCAAGGTACGTGGCGGAACCGGCCGGAAACCAGGCAAATTATGCTTCTGCGAAAATACCTCTACTGCTTCCTCAAGCTCGGAGAAATAATTGTCGTGTAGCTCCAGGTAAGCACGTAAGGCTGCAAAATAGAAGTTCTCTTCTCGCAGCGCGTAGGACCGCGAAAGCTCCAGGAGCGTACTGATGAAAGCGCCTACCCGTGTAGGTGCCTGGGCAATCAGATCGGCAACCTTACTGAGCTCAATTCCGAAAAGCTCAAGCGGTAATTCATTGAGGAAATTAGACTGCAGTAATTGAGTAACCGGAGCGAGATGGCGCCCCAACTTACCATCGGTCAGTTCTTCTCGCGTCGTTCCCAGCGCTTTTGCTAGATTCTTTACCTTGTCCTGCTTCGGAAATTTTTTGCCCTTCTCAATTTCATTGAGGTAGGACAGCGACATGCCCGAAGTCTTCGAGAGGTCGGAAAAAGATAGCTTCTGCTCCTGTCGGAGTTGCTTCACTTTTAGTCCGAAGATGATTTTTTCGTTGGCGGTTTTTGCGGTCATGTGGGGCTAAAGTAGCGAAAATTCGCAATGTAGACGGGTTGAGGCCTTTTAGCCGGCTTCGCCTTTTAGCCGGCTTCGCCTTTTAGCCGGCTTCGCCT
>JAPKCQ010000011.1 GCA_026421165.1 Lewinella sp.
AACACCAAAATTCATCAGCACCTTACCCACAAATTCAATATTGACAGACCACTAGTCGCAACGGCAAGAACCGTAAAAAGTAGAAGGAAGGGGAATAAATAGCTTTAGGCATTGATTGATCTTGAGGACAGTTTTTCTCGTGCGGCAGCCAAATCGCTTATCGCTTATCTTTCGACAGTTTCTCTCGCGCGGCAGCCAAACCAAGAACTAAAGCTCCCTCAAAAGCGCCCCTGCTTTTCCTCGATAAGGATGCCCGGTAGCGTTCTCAATCTCCTCCAAAACCGTCTCTGCAGTAATTTTATTTCCTTCGGCGAGATAGGCAAGCGCTTCGTACCATTCGGCGTAGGGGCGGTAAAAACTGCCACGCGGAATCTGCTCCAGCCACTCCAGCGCTCGGGTGGGCTGTTTCAGCGCGAGCGCGGAAACGCCGAGATAAAGCGGTGCGGCGGGGTAGGCCTGGGCAACGGGGAGTAGCTCATCGTAGGTGGTCCGATAATCTTTACGATCGTAGTAATAGAGGATGCGCTTCAGGTCTTCTTCGTAGGCATCGCGCGGGGCCATACGGTCGAAAAAATTAGGTAGTGGCTCGAAGTGAGCGACCGACTTATTTTTCGGCGCAGTGGGTCCGAAGGTCGTCCAGAGTACCCAGCCAAAGATTGCAAAAAGGCCAACCGCAAGCAGGGTTTGTAAGTTGGGCAGCTCAAATTTTCCGAACTTTATACTGCCCGTTTTTCGTGGGGATAATTCGACTTTTGGCCTGGACGTAGGTGCCGACGAACGTTTATTGGTATACTTCCCATCTTCCCGCAATAAGGTTTCCATGAGGTCTTGCCGACCTGCTACTTTAATGACTTCAGCCCAGTCTTCGCGTAATTCCATTGCTCTTCGGAATACCGAGTCTGTCGGTCTGCGGGCTTCAACATCCCATCGCTCAGCAACGCCAAGCTCTCCGGCGTAGTAGCGATCAATTAGGCTTTCGTCCACCGGTGGGGGCATGTGGATGGGGTCGGTGATTCCGCCCGCCTGCCAGGCTTCGCGCAGCAGCAACAGGCACTTCTGTCGGCGGTGTTCAGTTTCATCTATCTGGCCTTCTAAACCGATGACCTCTGCGATTCGGGCGTGGCTCAGCTGGTGATAGTCGAACATCAAGAGTAGGTCCCTACAGCTTTTACCTTGTTCTTTGAACTGAGCCAGCATGAGTTGCTGCGGAGTGTTAAGCTGAATGGGGCAGGGCAGGTGGTTAAGCGGGTTTTGCTCCTGCGTCACTCCTAATTCCGCAATCGGCATTCGATCAGCGGCCATCACGGCCTCGTCCATCTTGCCGGCGAAGTACACCTGGGCTACCCGCTGAATGTAATTCTGAACTTCTCCGGTGTACGGCTCCTCCGGATCAATCCGTGCTTCGTACCAACCGATGAGCGCGCGCCGAAAATGGCTCAGCGTGACCTCATCTGCCTGACGATATCTAGCTGCCCATTTATGGAAGGGCCCGCGCAGGCCGTGGAAGTTGCGGGTTAGCGCCGCCAGATGTTGGCCTTGGTTGGACATGCTGCGAAGGTACGGGATCGGACGGGAGTTGGGGGAGATGAATTGTCCTGATTTTTTGCAAGCGATCGGGTTTCATTCTCTTGCCTGGCAGAGCATCAGAGTACTACCGCATAAGCACCACCGTTCCCGCCTCCCGCTGTAAAATTCCGGTAGTAAGCCTAACCTCTGCGATCCAGAGGTAGGCTGCAATCCCAGCTAGTTTTCCGTTAAGCATTCCGTCCCAACCGCGACGGCTATCATTGGGGGGGAAGTCATAATCTTCCCAAAGTAACTCTCCCCACCGTGTATGCACCTGGAAGGAGATGACCCGCTCCACTTGTTCGGTACTGGCGTAAATGGCAACGTAATCGTTGGTACCATCTCCGTTCGGAGTGAAAATATTCGGAACGTACACGGGGATGCGCCCGTCTACCGCTACGGAGGTCACCAGGCTATCAGTACATCCGTATATGTTATCAACTGCGAGGCTAATGGGTTGGCTCGAAGGTGCACTCACCGTCGGGTTAGGGCAGGTCGGGCAGTCGAAGAGCTCGGCGGGGTGCCAGCGGTAGGCCGAAATTTGATCGAGTGGTACGAAGTATTCTGCTTCTACGACTGCGCTGCCGGCAACTTCCTGAGGTACGAAATTAGGTAACCGGGCTGGCCGCCGCGTCGCCGTCGGATAAAAGAAGTTAGGTTGTTCCGTTTCGCAGCCGACAGCATCCCGGATGCGCAGGGTGTAGTATTCTCCCTCGTTTAGGCGATCGAAACCGTCGCGGTCGAAATAATTAACACCGTCCACACTGTACACATAAGGAGGTATCCCGCCACCGGCTGATAGCATTAATGGTGGCCGCCGAACGGTGTTGCAACTAATATCAATGAGTGTGAGTGGATCGGGATCACGGAGGTTCAGGTTGCGCTCACTTGAGCAGCCCAGTGCATCGGTTACGGTTAACGCATAATTCCCTGCAGAGAGCCCGTTTACCGTCAGGCCATTAGGGCTAATGCCCGCCCATGTGTAGGTGTAAGGCTCCACCGTTGGCAGGTGCGTCACCGTAATGGAACCATCCGAACTGCCTTCGCAGCTCGGGTTTTCCAGGCGGGGATTGATGACCGGTTCGAAGAAGTCTGCGCGGATGGTGGTGTCTATTGATATCTGGCAGGCGCGGTCTTCAACGGAGACGATTTGGTAATTTCCGCCGCGATTGATGGCTCGGCTTTGTCGGCCGTCCGTATCGAACTCCCATTCCTCCAGCGGGCCGCCGTTGAGCTGATAAACCACCGTGATGGGCGCCGTCCCGGTGAGGTCTAGTACAATTGACTGGGGCTCGTTGCGGCACGTCTGTAAATCCTGCAGTGGCACGCCTAGCGCCGGGGGAACACTGCTGAAGGTAGAGATCGATTTATTGACCACCTGACCACAGTCATCCGTAACGACAAGGTTAATCGAAGTCGGTAGGGGAGGAGTTAGCGTTGGCATAGAGTCCGTACTTCCGAAACTCCACTGGTATTGAAAGGGTGGGACACCTCCAGAGACTTCGGGGCACAGTGTGGCTGTTTCTCCCGGGCAATAAAAAGTTTCTTCGAGGCCTACTAGCAGCGGTTGCGGTTCATTGATGATGAGCTCGATGGAGTCAGTATAGCAGGCGCAGGGAATATCGAGGTAAAGCCAGATGTTTTCTGGGCCTTCTATCATGCCGTCCGCGAAGGCGACGATGGGAATCTCTGCGAACATCTCTCCGGCGGGAATGGTAACTTCTCCGGGCCCCGCGTCAAAGTCTGCCCCTTCCGTAGCCGTAGAGTTTCCGCCGATGCGGTAGGCGATCGTCTGGTCTCTGGCCGGGTTACTTTCCGGACCTCTCTGTACGCGGAAATTGGTGAGCTGGCAACCTTCGTAGATGGTCGTAAGGGTAGAATCTCCGCCTGCTCCGGTAAGGCTGACGCTGCCGCCAAGGTCAAAACTTCCGGCTTCTAGAAACACCGCCGAATCAAGGTCGCCGTCTTCCACATCGCCGACTAAAAGCCGGATATGGTAGGTCTGGCAGGTCTGTAGTTCCACGGTGGCGGTAAGAACCACTGTTTGCCCGTCGTATTCAATCACATCAAAGCGGGGCCCGGTCGCGTTGCCACCGCCGCAGTTGGCGATGTCGCGCACGTTAGGAAATTCATTGTCGAGGTAAAAAGATGGGTTGGTCGTGTAATTAACATTGTTAATACTTACCGGCTGGTTCGTGCCGGGAATGATGGCCAGGTTCACGGCTCCGTCGCTAAAAGGTCCGCTCAAGCCCGGCCCGCTGATGAAGAAACCAAAAATATCGTTGAAGGCCGCGCCCACGAATTCACAGTACTCCTCGGAGGCGAAGACGTAGCGGAAAGTAACGGTAGGTTGCAGGGGGATGAAGTCGAACTCGAGACCAGAACGATCAAAAATGTCTCCGGTGCTGGCCAGGCTGAGGTCCGGGTCATCGATCTGGCCTTCGAGGTCAGTACCGGTATCGGTGTCTGAATTCGGGCCGGCGGCGTCGGCCACATTTCCTGTGGAAAGGATGATGCCCCGATCGAAGCCGATAACACTGTCCGGGCCGGAGAAGAAGCCGATTCCATTCGGATTACTTCCGATCTGGCGGATATTGAAGATGGTTTCGCACTCTCCAGAGGCAAAAACTTCCTTTACGAGGCGCTCGGCTTCGTAATTAGGGTCCACCGTAAGGCCCTGACCGAACAGGAACGCTGGTAGTAACAGTGGTAAGGTTAGCAAATAGCGTGAGATAGGCAAAAATCTAGTTTTGGAGAAAATCAGTTGGTAGTTGGTGAGTTAATCATTTGCTTCTTAATGACAGTAACTCAGTAACTCAAAACTTGAGTGTGGATAAAAGTTAGTCGGTTCGTAGGGGCGGGGCCGCAGGTGCAAAGGAGTGGACAAAGAGCATAGTTGGTAAAGGCTGAAAAGGTCGTACTTTAACCACTCTTTCATCCTTTGTTCCCTTAAACCTTTTCTGGTACCTGCGGCTGCGCCTTAAAAGCGTTAAAAGCGTCCACAAAGTAACAGTATCTGAATGGATCACATTTAAAACTTATTGTGATCGGAGGCAATTCACTAAATTTACACTATAATCTCACGCCGTGGGGAGGTGTCGCCTACTACCAACTCATCGTCCTCAAAACTACCGTTATGCTTAAAAATTTATACACTGTTTTTCTTTTCTCTATTTTTTGCATTTTCCTCTCGACAAGCATTTTCGCCCAAAACCCGACCAGTGATAACCGGCCTTGTCAGGAAGATGCCATCATCTCTCTTGCTTTTTCCGGTGCGACGGAAATTCTAACCTGCACCGATGATGACGTTACCGATCGTATTCGCTTTCAGGTAATACCCTTCAATCAGGCTTATGCCTATGTCGTGGCTGATGCCGGAGACGTAATCCGCTACATCGGTTTCAGTAACCGCATTAACTTTGACCTGCTACCCGGCGGGCCTCTCCGCGTCTACGCTTTCTCGAACTACGGAGACATTACTGCAAGCATTGGCGAAACCTTTAGCAACGCCACGCTTTCTTTACCTTGTTTCGGCCTCACGGCCAACTTCGTTTCAGTAAATAACGGCTCCTCCGGCGGGGTTTTTATCGAATCAGACCAGGAGACCTACAGCTTCTGCCCTAGCGAGGGCGAAGCCGACATCGTAACGGTAAGCTCAGCGGCCAGCAACATTACTTACCTTATTACTTCTCCCGAAGGTGAACTGCTGAACACTAATACTGATGGGACGATTGATTTTGGCGGTGCCGACTTCGGTACCTGTTACCTCTACGCCTTTTCTAACTCCGGCCCGCTGCCCATCAACATTGGAGATAATATCATCGATCTGGACGCCTTCACCAGTTGTGGCACCGGCTTGTCCGATAACTTCATTACTGTAAACCGCGTCAACGTCGACGGCGGAACGATCACCACTACCGACGGTGAAACTTCCGTTCGTATCTGCCCCAGCGCCGGAAACGCTGATGAAATCATTTTTAGCAGTGCCTCTACTAGTGAAGGGGAGTTCCGGCTTGTAATTACCAACGATGAGGACGAAATAATCGACCTGCCTCTAGCCTTTACTGTCAATTTTGATGAGAACGGACCAGGCATCTGCCGCGCTTATAACGTGACTTATACCGGCAACTTCACGGCTCAGATCGGCGATCAACTTACCGACGCTCAGTTCTCCGACGGCTGCTTTGACGTCTCCAGTGAGTACGTTGAGGTCATTCGCGAAATTCCCGCCGGTGGAACCATCCTCACCGTAGACGGCGAAAGCCAGGTGGAAACCTGCCCGGGAGACGGAAACGCCGACGTGGTGGGCGTAGTCAATACAGGAGCCTTCGGCGGCGACCTCGTTTACCTTATTACCAACGATACTAATGAACTGCTGAACTTCAGCTTTACCCCAAGCTTTGACCTGGAGGGAGCGGAAATTGGAACCTGCCGCATCTGGTCCTTGACCTACCAAGGCGAACTTCTCTTGACGCCGGGAACCGACATCAACGCCGGGCAACTCGCCGACGGCTGCTTTGAGCTAAGCGCTGATTTTGTGACCGTTATCCGTTCCACGCCCAACGGCGGAACGGTAGCCACCGCAAACGGCGAAACCGAGATTAGCGTTTGTCCCAGTGATGGGTTGATGGATGCTGTGACCTTTGTCTCTACCGGTGCCGATGGTATTAATTTCACCTTCGTGGTGACCGACGAAGGCAACAACATTCTTGATCTACCAAGCGGTGATATTGTCGATTTTGACAATATAAGCATTGGCGTTTGCCGCCTGTGGGGTCTTAGCTACGCTGGCGACCTTACCGCGATGACGGGAGACAACCTCTCCGGCCCCCTGGCCAGTGAGTGCTTTAGCCTGAGCGATAACTTCGTAACCGTTATCCGCACAGGGCCTACCGGTGGGACGGTGCGTCTGGAGAACGGTGCGACTTCTATTACCGTCTGCCCGGGTGATGGTATCGCTGACGTAATCTCCTTCGTAAGTGAAGGCGGCGTTGGTGAAAACAGCGCCTGGGTCATCACCGATGGTGACGGTATAATCATCGGTGTTCCGGAAAGTGCTACCATGGATTTTGACGGCATTCCACCGGGCACCTGCCGCATCTACAGCTTGGTTTATTCCGGAGATTTGACCGCCATGATGGGCAACGACATCAATGCTTCAGCGCTTGCGACCGGCTGTTTTGCGCTGTCCGACAATTTCATTGCCGTTACTCGTCTGGAGGCCTCCACCGGAGCCATCAGTACTGAAGACGGTGAAACTGAAATCTTGGCTTGCCCCGGCGACGGCATCCCGGACCCCTTCCGCTTTGACTCCACGGGTACGACCCTAAACAACTTCAACTACGTCGTTACCGACACCAATAATGTGGTGTTTTTCGTAGCCTTTACGGACCGGATCGACTTTAATCAACTGTCAGAAGGTATCTGCCGCGTTTACGGCCTGGGTTACAACGGTATCATTATTGCTGAGCCTGGCGACGTAGCTGGCGTAGACCAGTTGGCCAGCCAGTGCAACGCGCTCTCCCCGAACTTCGTGACCGTTACCAAACAACTACCCGCTGGCGGTACGGTAACCACCGTGGACGGTGAAACGGAAGTCTCCGTTTGCTCTCAGGATGGAAATCCTGATATTATTGAAGCGCTGAGTTTCGATGCGGAAGGCAACAACTTTACCTTCCTCATTACGGATGAAAACAACGTTATTCTCGAGGTTCTTGCTGGAAGTTCTTTTGATTTCGACGCTTCGCCTTTCGGGGTGTGTCGCATCTGGGGCCTCTCTTACCTGGGCGGTTTATTAGCGGTTGCGGGCGTGGACGCAGGGGCAGGGGGCCTTGCCAGCGCATGTTCCGATCTGTCTGACAACTTCATTACCGTAACCCGCGAAGATCTTACCGGAGGACGCATTAGCCTGATTGGTGGTAATAACGAAATCACTACTTGCCCGAACGACGGAAACGCCGACGTCCTGATTTTCAACAGCACCGGAGCAACGGGTAGTAACTTCCAGTACGTCGTTACCGATACCAATGATGTCGTTCTGGAGCTGGTGGAGGGTAACTCCTTCGACTTTGAACCTGCAGGTATCGGCGCTTGCCGCGTTTGGGGCTTTGCCTATGCTGGTGAAGCAACCGTGATGGTGGGAGATACCATCACCAGCGTATCATTAGCTAGCGGCTGTTCGGCGCTGGCCGATAACTTCGTTGCCGTTACTCGTGTGGTGCCCGTCTCCGGCGCGGTAACCCTGGCTGACGGTAGCACCTCCGTTACCGTTTGTTCGGGCGTAGGCAGCGAGCCTGCACTTGACTTTATAACTGGACCTTCAGCAGGAGACTACCTCTTCCTGATCATACAGGCCGACAGCTTTGCGCTTCGAGGCATTATGGATACCTTCAACTTCAATAATGCACAGGCCGGAACTTACTTCGTTTACGGCCTCGCATATTCTGGTAACCTCAGTATTATTCCTGGTCAGAACATCTTCACAATGGACCTGGCGACCAGCTGCTTTGACCTTAGTGACAACTTCGTCACCATCAATGTTGAGCGGGTAGACGGCGGAGACATCCTGGGCAGTGGTGCCGAAGAACTTTACTTCTGCCCTGATAACCCCGACGACGGACTGGTGCGTTTCACTACTAACAGTGGCCAGAGCGATACGCTCTACCGTTACGTGATCGCTACTACTACTAATGTGATCATCTCCGTAGTCCCGGCCGGCCAAGACTCCTTTAACTTTGGCTCTTTACCATTGCAGGAGCTTAAGGTTTGGGCCATCAGCTATACCGGTGACTTTCTGGCAGTTCCGGGCTCTAGCCTGGAGTTCAGCGCGCTGGCGACTGGTTGCGTCGATCTCTCCAATAACTGTATCCGTATCCTGAACGACAAGCCTGACTCCGGAGAAATTAGCTTCGACGACGTACCGGGAACGGGCATTGCATGCGCGGTAGATGGTGACGGAATCATCAGCGTATCCACCACGAGCGGAAGTTTTACCGGCTATGCCATTTTGGTGACGGATACCGTGGATGTCGTTCAGCTGGTCGCTCTTGACCCGATGAGCGTAGACTTGGGTTCTTTGCCTGAAGGGCCTTACCGTGTTTACGGTCTGGCTTATACTGGTAACGTGATCGTGGTGCCTGGCGACGACCTCGAACTGGTAGCCCTTGCGGATAATTGCTACGAACTTACGGTTGGTGAATTTCTTGACGTAACGCAAGGCGGTGAGATCAACGCCGGCTTCCTGACCAATATCACGACTGAAGGCACCGGAGATACCATTAAATTTTGTACCGCAAACGGCGACGTTCCGATTGCAGTTGTAGAGGCCAGCGTAACCGGACCTAACTACCGCTACATCGTTACCGATGAAGACGGCCGTATTCGTGCCACCAACCTGCCGAGCAACATCACCCCCTTCCAGGCCTTTGGCCCGGGGACTTACCGAATTTACGGCTTCAACTTTACGGGGATGAGCCTGGCGGGCATTAACCAGAATATCAACAATACCATTCTGGCTAGCGGCTGTGGAGCGCTCACGAGTAACTTTATTACCATTATCTATGAAGATCCCGACGGAGGTATGGTAACCACTATGGCTGGAGAGACCGAAGTGGAAATTGAGATTATCGGTAGCGGTAATGACGCCACTGCAACCATTACCTTCGAGTCAATGGGTGCGCGGGGAGAAAATTTTATGTACCTCGTTACCGACGAAAATAACCTACTGCTGTCTACCTCTGTCGGTCCTAATATAGACTTTGGCCCTTCAGGCGTAGGAACTTGCCGTGTTTGGGCGCTCTCCTACTCCGGTAACATCATCGCCGGTATGGGAGACAATGCCGCTGCGGTTGAACTCGCTGACGGATGCTTCGACCTGAGCGATGATTTTGTTACCATCGTTCGGGTAGACGAAGTCGGCTTCACCGATGACGACGCTCCCAGTCAGGGTTCTGGACCCATCGGCGCACTGCTGATGACGGCCCGCCCGAATCCCGCCAGCGGAAACGTGCTTTTCCTTGACCTGGAGAGCTTCGATGCCATTCCCGGTGGTCAAATTTTCGTTCGGGACATGAACGGTGCTTCCTACGGCGTACAGGCGCTCGTTGGTGGCGAGAACTCCACTACCGTTCAGATCGACATCAGTCAGTTACCGTCTGGCATGTACTTCGTTCAGCTGGCTTCTCCGCAGGGGATACAGTCCGTTCGGTTTATGAAAAATTAAACGGCCAACTACCAAAACTGGCTTTGCCAAAAACTATGTCCCCAACGCAACGTGAGTTACGTTGGGGACGTTTTGTTTGGCCGAAGAGCTTTGCTTTTGCGGACCCTAAGTTCATATAATATAAGGTGAAACAGAGTCCTATCATCTACACTATTAAAAGACTACCATGCGCTTACTCCTGATTACCATCGTCTGCATCTTGTTCGTTGCCATGCTGGCGGTCAATTTATACTTTCGGGCAAAGGTGCTGCGGGCCTACCGGGTGTTGGTGCAGAATGAGGTCGACTTTACCCCTGGCCAAATATTCAGCAAGCTGCGGGTGGAGGATGAGATCATACCCAGGTACCCACATTCGGCGGAGGCGATCCGAAATTTTAGTAATTATCTTCAGCTTAGTATTAAGATGACTACGGTTTTGATGGCGCTGATCACTGCTTTTGGGGGAATTTTGATGTGGTTTCGGCATGAAATCTAGAGCAGACTTTTTCTAGGCCGAGTTCATCCGTTGCGGAGTAACAAAAGGCGCCATACGTTTGGTTGCTCCGCAACTCAGGAATTCGACCGGGACAATAAATCGCTGTAACTGACATCAATTAGCTCTTCTTCCTGAACGCCCAGGTATTCAATATAGTGCTGGCATTGCTTCAGTAACCCGCTATTCTGATCGGCCGAATCTCCAATAGCTTCAATCTCAATAAAACTACCGAGCCCGGCCACTACGTCGAGGTGGAATTTGACGTTATCGATGAAGTATATCTCTCGCTGCTTGTCCACCTTTACCCAGGTGCCTAGCGCCTGGTTGAGCGTTGAAGCTATGCTGTCTGCCAGCTCCCGGGTATTAATTTTGGTGAGGCCGACCGAGCTTTCTTTTGGGCCGGCCTGATCACTACGTTTATAGAAAATGAGGCTGTGTTCGATGCTTCCGCTGCGGAGTTTCAAGCGGCCTTCGGGAACGTTGAAGTAATGGTCGATCTGATGATCCGTACCTTTGAAGTCTGCGCCTTTGGCAAGGAGAAGGTTTCGCTGTTTAGCTGTGCGGGTGGTGCTGGCCTTGATTTCTACGAGGTGTTTTTGCATGCCGTGAAAGTAATCACCTTCCACAATTATCCATAGGCCATTAGTGAAAATTAGTACGAGATTATATCCCCAACCGTTCCTTCCGTACCGCGATGGAAGCATCGATCAATTCGAGATAACCGGTAATTGGCTTAGGTTGCTATCTTCTTTGATGAGCTTCGTATTCTCAGGATTAATTGCATGCTTTGCGCATAAATCGTTGAGGATTAAAGTTGTTATCAAACAGGTGGTTCATCATAGGTGTGTTAAGCGCCGGGAATTTCTATTGTGGGTGAAGTAGGATTTTAAAATGCTCCTAACGGTTTAGTTCCCAGCCTCAAGTTACCTTTGGAACCATGAAACTCGTCCTAACCCTTGCTTTTATAGCCTTTCTTTGTACCTGCGGCCGCGCCCAAATTAACCTGGATAAGCTACCCCGGGATATAAGTAATGTCGCTTTTATTAAGGGGAAAACGGGGTTCCTGATCGATAGTCTTACGATCAGGACGAGTCTGGATACCTTTCCCTACGGCTTTGCGTTCATCAGCGATACCCTGTTGCTCGATATTTCGATCTTCCACCCGGTTGACGAGTTGATCGTTGAGACCTTTGCGGAGGGACATCCCTTTGGTCGGCACAGTTGTTGGATAGATGCGCCTTCCGCCGATGTTCACCTTTCCATTGCTGCCGGCCGGACCGTAATTGATTCCGTAGGTCTTTCGCCAATGGACCGCTGGTTCCGTAAAGAAGTTGATCTAATCCGGTTATCCGGTAATTTGACGGCTGCCAAAAGTAACCTAGGACGGGCCATCCTGAACAACCAGGACTTATTGATGTGCGCTAATTTCATTGGGGCATTTCAGGACTTGCCCAACCTGACCAGGCCTGATATTCTGTGGCTGAAGAGCACCTTGAACTCAGAATTAAGATCCGTCAAACGCCACCCGTGGTTCGCCTCGCTATTGGCCAGGCAAAAGGCGATGCAGAGTAACCTGCGCAGAAAGCTGAAGAAATACGAACTGAGTGATCAACGCGGTAAAGTTGTCGAATTAACGATTCCCAAAAAACAATTCTTTGTCCTGAATTTTTATGACGCTCGCTTGAGTGATGCCCGGCGCGACCACCTGTACCTGAAGGAGATGCTGCTGACGGATTCCGTTTTTAGCCGGGTGCCAGTTATTAGTATTGCCAGGGGAGACTACGTTGACGGCTGGCTAAATTATGTAAAGGAAGGCGATTTCCCCTGGCCACATTACCTAGACTATAAGCCAGACCTGTATGATCAAATGGCTTTGTTTCCGGCTTCTACCTACGTGCTCCTTAACCGGAAAAACCAGATTGAGGGGCTGTACGATAATCTGCGCCAGCTGACGGCTGCATTGCAGTGGCGGAAACTCTGAGGTATAGGGAGCGACTTGGCTGTGGGTAAAACATTCAATCGTCATCAACACTCATTTACACGACGTTCCTAAAAAGGAAGGCCACCCGGAAAATTAAGTTTCCCGGGTGGCCTTTCTAATCGCGTTTGCTCAAAGCCTAATAAGCTTTAGCAAAAATCACCCGTTGCTTACTCGGCTTACCGGTAAGAATACACTTACCGTCCTCTTCCGGAGCATCATTAGGAATACATCGAATCGTAGCCTTGGTCATTTCCTTGATCTTCAGCTCCGTTTCCGAAGTCCCGTCCCAGTGGGCGTAGATAAAGCCGGGGACATCGCGGTCGAGAATAGCCTGTAACTCCTCCATCGTATCGACGGAGTGCGAGTGTTCTTCGCGGAAATTGATGGCGCGCTGGAACAGGTTGTTCTGAATGTCTTCGAGCAGCTGTTCAACATGGTCGATGATGCCGTCGAGCGACTGGCTGGTTTTCTCTTTCGTATCGCGGCGGGCGACCTCGATGGTGCCGTTCTCCAGGTCGCGCTTACCGAGCGCCAGGCGAACGGGAATACCACGAAGTTCGCTTTCGGCGAACTTAAAACCGGGGCGTTTTTTCTTGTCCTTATCGTAGCCTACCCGAATGCCACGGGCCTTCAGGCCGGCCATCAGTTCGGCGATCTTCGCGTCAAGTACTTCGTTGGGCTTAGGGACGGGAATGATCATGACTTGAATAGGAGCCAATTTTGGAGGCAGCACCAATCCTTCGTCGTCGGAGTGGGTCATGATTAGGCCACCGACGAGGCGGGTGGAAACACCCCAGCTGGAAGCCCAGACGTATTCTTCTTTATTGTTTTCGTTGGCAAACTTCACGTCGAAGGCTTTGGCGAAGTTCTGGCCCAGATTGTGGCTGGTGCCGGCCTGTAGGGCTTTACCGTCTTGCATTAGGGCTTCGATGGTGTAGGTGTTTACGGCACCAGCGAAGCGTTCGTTTTCTGTTTTCACTCCGCGGATCACGGGCATTGCCATGAACTTCTCGGCGAAGGTGGCGTAGATCTCTTGCATCTGGAGGGTCTCTTCCTGGGCTTCCTCGGCGGTGGCGTGGGCGGTGTGGCCTTCCTGCCAGAGGAACTCGGTGGTCCGGAGGAATAGGCGGGTGCGCATCTCCCAACGGACCACGTTGGCCCACTGGTTGACCAGCAGGGGCAGGTCGCGGTAGCTGGTGATCCAGTCGCGGTAGGTGTTCCAAATGATGGTTTCGGAGGTAGGGCGAACGATGAGTTCCTCCTCTAGTTTAGAGGTTGGATCAACGATGACGCCTTCGCCGTTGGGGTCGTTCATGAGCCGGTGGTGGGTCACAACGGCGCATTCCTTGGCGAATCCTTCAATGTGCGCAGCCTCCTTACTTAGGAAAGACTTGGGGATGAACAGGGGGAAGTAAGCGTTCAGGTGACCTGTTTCCTTGAACCTGTCGTCGAGCTCTCGCTGCATCCGTTCCCAGATGCCGAATCCGTAGGGTTTGATGACCATACAGCCGCGTACAGCCGAATTGCTGGCCAGGTTGGCATTCTTCACAATATCCAGGTACCACTGGCTGTAATCTTCTTCTCTGGGGGTTACTGCACTTGCCATTTCTAAACTATTACTTGGGGTTCAACGTTTTATATGAGCATGGTCGCAGCTGCAAAAGAGGGATTAAAGGCAGAAGTGAGCAAAAATAAGCTCTAAATCGCCTTTCTACTCATTCTGCTCCTTGGTCCTTAACTTTGGTCCGCGTCCACGTCAAATAAAGCTGTCCGGTTATCGCGAAAGTTGCTTTTTCGGTCGCCAGGAAGCAATTTAACGCTTCTTTGTCCGGCTTTAAGCCTACCTTAACCAATCGGAAGGCACAAAAGTACTACTTTCGACATTGTAATAAGTGGCAGACTCACGGATTACATCAAACTTATAATATTATGCGCAAGCAATCAATCTTCACATCAGCACTTGCCCTACTGGCATTGCTCTTCATCGCCGCTCCCGCTTCGGCCCAGTACGATGATGTCTACTACAACCCGGATGACTTCGCCACCACGAGCTATTCCGAGGATTACAATAACTCATCCGACGGCTATGACGACGATGCGTACACCTCGTACGACGACGACGGCTATAGCTACGATGACAATGCGTACGACTACCAGTACAGCAGCCGGATTCGTCGTTTCCAGCGCCCTTACGCCGGCTTCGGTTACTACGATCCCATCTACGCTAATGCCGGTTACTACAACCCCCAGTATTTTGGTGGCGGCAATACCGTCCTTATTTATAACACGGGTAGCTATTACCGTCCCATACGGACGGCTTTCGGCCTCCGCTACGCAAACGCTGGTTTCGCAAGCCCCTTCGGCTTCAATCGTGGTTTCGGTAACAACGGCTGGAACAACCGTAGTTTCGGTAACAATGGCTGGAACAACCGTGGTTTCGGTAACAACGGCTGGAACAACCGTGGTTTCGGTAACAGTTTGAACAACCGTGGCTTTGGCGGCGGTTTCGGTGGCGGCGGCTTTGCCAATGCTTACTATTGCCCACCCACCTTCGGTGGCGGTGTTAACTACAATACGGTTAGTGACAACGTAACGGTCAATAATCGCGCCCGCACCTCCGCTCCCCGCGGCGCTACAACCTCGATTGCTGACCGAATTCAGAGGACTAGTGCAACACGACCTGTACCACAGTCGGCTTCGGCTCGCTCTACCCGTGGCACCAGGACTGCTACCCGTGGTACCAGCCGCCCGACTTCAACCCGTTCTACCGGTCGTAGTCAGGGTACTCGTACCGCACCATCTAACCGAAGCGCTACCCCTTCACGGATTGACCGCAGCCGTACGACGGTTCGCCCTGCTTCGCCAAGCCGCAGTACCCGTTCCGTTGCGCCTACTCGCAGTACGCGCTCTGCTACACCAGGCCGTGGTGGTAATACCCGTACTTACGCGCCGAGCCGCAGCGCTACGCCGAGCCGGAGTGCAACGCCAAGACGTTCTACGCGTAGCTACACGCCGAGCCGCAGTGCAACGCCAAGCCGATCCACTAGGCCTACACGTTCCGCTTCTCCGAGCCGTTCCTCTACTCCAACACGCTCTACGAGTAGTCGTGGTCGTGGTGGAAAGTAATCCAGTTCGATGATTCTGGCCTTTGGGCCGGGACGCAAGTTTTTGAAAAGGGTGAAAGCACAGTAGTGCTTTCACCCTTTTCTTTTACGGTAGCAGTATAGGCCGTTCGGGCGCGGCCGCAGGATGCGGTGAAAAATCCCTTCGGATGAGCAATGCTTGACGCCTTCCCCCGTGCCGTAAAACCAGTTTATTGGGCCTGTGGCCTCGCTCTAATCGACTTTTCTCGCCACACTAAGTCCGTCGCGTAATGGTAATACTACCACCTCGACCCGCTTGTCGTTAGCCAGTAATTGGTTGTAATCTCGCAACGCTTTCACATCGAGGTTGGGCTTGTCGGAGGCACTTACTTTACCATCCCATAAAATATTATCGGCTAGTAATAGGCCACCGGGAGAGAGCCGGTCGATCAGCTGATGAAAATACTCGGGATAGCCACGTTTATCCCCATCAAGGAAAATTATATCGAAAAGGAACGGAAGGCCGGGAAGTAATTCCAGCGCCTGCCCGGTGTGTAGCTTAACGTTGTCAGCAAAGGGAGAGGCGGCAAAGTTCTGCTGCGCAAGGAAAGCCGTCTCCCGGTTTCCCTCAATGGCGTGCAGTATACCGCCGGGTACCAGGCCTTCGGCCAAACAAAGTGCTGAGTAGCCGGTGAAGGTGCCAACTTCCAAAATGGTCTTCGGCTGGCAGAGCTTGCTGAAAAGAGAAAGTAGCCTGCCCTGAAGCTGACCGCTTAGCATCTGCGGGGCCATGGTTTTGAGGAAGGTCTGCCGCTCTACCTCCAATAGGTAGTCGGGGATAGGACCGGACAGGGCTTCGGCGTATTCGTAGCGGGGGTCTATTTCGTCGCGCATATTTTAGGTGTCAAACAATCGAGTAGTGGAATGGTCAATCCGCCAAATAGTACGGTAGTTACGTACGGCAGCGACCAATTTTATTTTTTGGCTAAAAAAAAGAACCCCCGTACCCGTCAATCAGGGTCGGAGGCTCACTTTACACTCACTAGTATATGAAACTTAATCAACTAATACTTTAACCAGTTTAGACGGCTATTTGTTACGTCACGCACGAAAAATAACGTAAGATTTGTGTCACTGGTTGGACACCGAAGAATCTATCGCAGGAAGCTTGCCCGATTTAGCTCGGAAAAGCTTCCACCAAAACAATGGTTTTACCACTTGTTTACGCAATTCGAAGTCGGTGTACATTCTACAGAGTACCTCAATCACCTTAGGGTTGGCAAAAATAATACCAGTAAGGAAATTAGTTAGCCATTTTATCTGCATGATCTGCTGCATGCGGTAGCTAAGACGGAGTTCGGTTCGGAGTACGCGCTCGATTCTGACGTCGTAAGCAGCGAGGTATTTAGCGTCGAAGCGGTTTTCGGCTAAGCACTTTTCGGCTAGCTCTGCGGCGATGAAGCCGGAGTAGGTGGCGTTACCGATGCCTTCGCCCGTAAGCGGATCGATGAGGTGGCCGGCATCGCCCACGAGGAGGTAGTTATCTCCGGAAAGGACGCGATCTTTAGAGCCGAGTGGGAGGCCATAGCCCACAGTGGGGTCGATCTGCACAGCGTCTTTGAAGCGGTCTTTGAACTCATCCGAGACGATTATTTCGTCCAGTGCTTCGCGGAGGTTGATCTTCTTACGTTTCACAATGTCGGAGCGCATACCGAGGCCGATGTTGACTTCGCCGTTGGGCAGCGGGAAGATCCAGAAGTAACCGGGGTTGTACTTCTCGAGGAAGTGCAGTTCGATGAAGTTGTCTTTGTGGAAGCCAGTGACGCCCTTCCAGTAGGCACGCACGGCGGCGGCGTGGTGGTCATTGTCCATTTCCTGGCCAGCCTCTTTGCGGCTGAAGCGGGAATTGGCCCCGCTGGCGTCAATGAGTAGGCGGCAGTCCCAGCTTTCGGAATTGTCTTTGGTCGTCACCGTGTAGCCATCGGAGGTCTTCACCCAGCTGCCGATTTCGGTGCCGAGGCGAAGCTCAATATTGTCGCACCGTTGTACTTCTTCGATGAGAAAGGCGTCGAAGTCCATCCGCTTAGATACGTAGCCGGGAGCCGCGTCGGGGATGCGCTCGTAACCAACCTTGAAGGGTAGCTCGATCATTTTCTTGTTGGGTGGGACGAAGCGGATGCCCCAAACGTCGATGGGGGTAAACCGCTGGCGAAAGCGATCCATAATTGCCGGATCAAGCCGGTTGAGCAAGGTAGGGACCTTGCCGGAAAGGGCATCACCGCATATTTTGTCGCGGGGAAACGTAGCCTTGTCTACTAAGACACAGGGAATGTTGAGGTAGGAGAGGCGGAGGGCTGTGGCGGCACCACCTGGGCCTGCACCTATGATGAGGATGCTTGTTTTTTTTGAGGACATGGGTGCAAGATACGGCACGTTGTATTATATATTCTCTCCGGCCTTGACCAAGAGGTATATGTATTTACTCCCCAGGCAAAGATGGCCTTTGTTTTCTCGTGGGAGCTCGTCATTATTTTTGCCAGAAAGAAATTAATAATGCCGTCTCCAGCGGCTAGTCAAAAAGTCTGGACCAGCGCCAAAACAGAACTTTTGATGAATGGTGAGTGTTACAGTGATAGTGAAGGAATGACTCCTAACCCAAAATCCGCGTCAGCGCTACCCAAAAACTAGGAAAAGTGCGCCAACATGGCAAACGCGGTGGTGGCAGATGGCCGCCCACACCCCGCAATATTTTACATGTCTAGCAAGAAGATTAAGGGTAGTAAGCTCAAGGCCAGCGATTTACGCCACGCCCTCCTGAAAGAACTCAAGAGCAACGCCCGCAAACAATTCAACCCCAAACAGCTCATCGGGAAGCTGAAAATTAAAAACTCTCAGGACAGCGTCAAGGATGCCCTGAGTAAGCTGGTAAGCGACGGACTCGTTCGCGAAAACGGCGACTTCAAATTCCAAGCAATTAAGAACATACAGGAGAAGACCTCCAAAACTTACGCCGAAGGTGTGGTCGATATGACCCGCTCTGGCTCCGCGTTCATCGTCCTCGACGGTGACCAAGACGATGTTTTCGTCATCAACCGCCGCCTCGGAAATGCTCAGGACGGTGATAAAGTAAAGATTCGCACCTGGACGCCTACCGGACGCCGCAAGCCCGAGGGCGAAGTGGTAGAAGTACTTGAACGCAGTGTGACCCACTTTGTCGGTCAGCTCCAGATCCATGATAAGTACGCCGAAGTCGTTGTCAAGCAAGCTGGTGATACTACGATGGCCGTGGCCGTGCACCGCGCCGAACTGATCGGTGGTAAGCACAATGATCAGGTCGTCGTGAAAATTCTCGACTGGGAACCTAACCGCTTCGATCAGATAAGTGGTAAGATCACGGCCGTACTCGGCGAGGAAGGAAGCAGCGAGATCGCTATGCAGTCCATCCTCATTAACAATGGCTTCCAGATTACCTTCCCACCGGAGGTAGTCGCAGAAAGTGAAGCCCTGCCCAGTGAGATTAGCCCGATGGAAATCAATATCCGCCGGGATATGCGCGATGTCACCACTTTTACCATCGACCCGCTCACGGCGAAGGACTTTGACGACGCGCTCTCTATTCGTACCCTCGAAAGTGGGGAGATTGAGATCGGTATTCACATCGCTGATGTGAGCCATTACGTTCGCCCTGGTAGCGCCCTGGACAAGGAAGCCGCCGCCCGGACAACTTCGGTTTACCTCGTAGATCGCGTTTGTCCCATGTTGCCCGAGCGTATTTCCAACGAGCTGTGCTCTTTGCGTCCGCACGAAGACAAGCTGACTTATTCAGCTGTCTTCACCATGCACCCGAAGACTTTTCAGATCACGAGCCGCTGGTTCGGTGCTACCGTTATCCACTCTGATCGCCGCTTCACCTACGAGGAAGCTCAGGAAGTATTGGACACGAAAAGCGGTGATTTTTGTGACGAGCTACTGCAGCTTGATAAAATCTCTAAGGTACTTCGCAAGGCGCGCTTCAAGGACGGCGCGATCGACTTCGCTACCAACGAAGTCCGCTTCAAACTGGACGAAGACGGTACGCCGCTCGCAGTCTACGTAAAGGAGCGCATTGACACCAATATGCTGATCGAAGACTTCATGTTGCTGGCCAATAAAGAGGTAGCGACCTTCATGATCAAGAAGGCCGAACGGCTGAGGGAGGTGATTCCCTTCCTCTTTCGCGTCCACGATGAGCCGAACATGGAGAAGGTAGAAGAACTTGCTAAATTTGCTGAAGCATTAGGTCATAAGATGGATCTGCGCACACCGCAATCAATCGCCAGGAGTTACACAGAACTACTGGCCAAAGCCGCTGAAGACCCGATGGTGAAAATGCTCTCGCCGATCGCGATTCGTACGATGGCAAAGGCTATTTATACGACCGAAAACATCGGTCACTACGGCCTCGGTTTTGAGAACTATACCCACTTTACCAGCCCGATTCGCCGCTACGCCGACGTGCTGGTGCACCGCATCCTCGACGAAAACATCGAGAAGGGAAGTCTCTATAAGATGAACCCCACGAAACTGGAGGAAATCTGTAAGCACATCTCTGCCCAGGAGAAGAAAGCAACTACTTCCGAGCGCGAAAGCATCAAGTATAAGCAGACCGAATTCATGCTCGACAACGTCGGCGAGGAATTTGACGGCATCATCAACGGTATGGCCGATTTTGGCGTCTTTGTGGAACTGACTGCCAACTACGTGGAGGGCATGATCAGCTACGATGATATGGACGAGCCGTATGACATCAGCTCCGGAAAGCTTTACATCACGGGCCGTAAAACGGGCAAGCGCCTCAAGATGGGCGACCTCGTCCGCATTCGCATCAAGAAGGTGGATATGGAGCGCCGTCGCATTGACATGGAGCTTATCGACGTCCTCAAAGTACACGGTAGCGATGCCGATCACGGAGCAGATCAGCCGGCGAAGCAAGGCTCCCGTAAAAAGTCTGATAAGGGCGATGCCGCAGGTGAAAAGACGGGGCGGAGAAGCAGTGCCAGAAAGACGGGCAATAACGTAAAGTCCCGTGGGAAGGCTAAGGCTGCAACCAGTTCTGCTAAGCCTGAGCGCAAGCAGCGTACGCCTCGTAAGAAGTAAGGTAGCTGTCCTAATAAGGTTATTTTCGAAGTCCCCGGCCGGGTTGGTTGGGGATCTCGTATTTTAAGGAGGACTGATCTTTAAATCTGCAGATAGAAAATATTCATTTGCGGATAGTCTGGCTTTTGTGTACTTACTTAAAATAAAAACGTTGCCACAGTCTAAGTTTGGCTGTCTGGTTGGATAATACATCGTGGCTTTACGGAAGCATTCCAGTGGGTCGGTTTAAGTTGCGGATTATACAGCAATGTCCGTAACCAACTACTTGCCGCGCTACAAACGAATCTTTAAGCTTTGCTGTACACTCTCAAAAAATAATTTTTAAGCGTGACATCTCCTCTGTTGGGAGGATTAACCTGCACCTACGGCTGCATGTTTTCATATATGGAAGCAGAAATGTAAGGCTAGTAGGTGGTAACAATAAATTGATGGCTTACCACCTAACTTTCATTTAATTCCTATTTTCATTGCTTCATACTTAAAGTCCACCACCGAGTGGAAAGCGTAGTAAGATGATAAGCTTACTCGCTAAGATGAAGTCCAAATCTCTTTTCATGAAACAGTTTTCTACCCTTTTTAAGAAAACCGATGAGAAGTCGCTGGCTTTGTTGCTTTTTCTCGCTTGCTTACTGACCGGACTTTCCGTCCAGGCACAAAAAGAATGCGGCTTTGACCGGATGCTGGAGCAGCGTATTGCTGAAGACCTTTCCGTACGCCAGCAAATGGAGTAAATGGAGGCTTTCACCCGCAAGTATATCGCTTTGGCGGAAAAGTCTACCGGAACGGTCATCATCCCAACCGTAAATACACGTAGTGCACAATGGGGAGGCCGTGGGTACTTACCCCAATATGAGCGACGCGCAGATTAACTCCGCCATCGTCAACCTTAACCAGGCTTTTCAGAACACTGCTTCAATGATACCGACGTTCGCCTGGGAACGGAATACTTCTACCAGCTTTCGCAGCGTGACTTCGACGGTACAACGACGAACAGCGACGTCGTCACGGCGAAGATGAAAGGTGCCGAGGGCATCGCTATCTTCCCGAATCCGGCAACCGCTGAACTCTTCATCAGCCGGGGCAACGGCCAGGAAGGTATGATGAAGTACGAGATTTTCACTACACTCGGTCAGCGCGTAGCCGAGGGCCAAACGACTGACGTCACGGCTCGCGTCGATATAAACAACATGGTGGCGGGTAGCTACTTTGTCCGCGTCAGCACGGACGGTCAGGAAGCAGAAGTCAAGCGCTTTGTAATAAGCAAGTAAGCGCAAACTATGCGGCGTCTCTAAGCAGCAACAGCCGGTAAGCAATCGCTTATCGGCTGTTGCTTTATGTGCTAAGCATACGTGTTACTTACTGAGCATCACTACTTAAATATTAAAGTTGGCAAACACTCAATATTTGCGCGTATTTTTTGACGAAACAAACCTCACCACGTCTACGTCTTATTCTCTCCTACTCGTAGAATTGAAGTTCACCATCCGCAAAGCCCGTTACCGGGCGGTGCGGCAGTTTAACCGTACGCTCATTGAGCTTTACTGGGGGTTGGGCGGTAAATAGTGGAGAGCCAGGAAGAGTATGGTTGGGGTAAGCGTGCGGTAGAAGAACTTACCAGAGGTCTTCGGGTTAAGTTCCCCGCGAAAACTGGGCTGGAAAGGGAAGAAATGACCGGTCCCCGGGTAAAATAGGTAGATGATCCGCCTTGTACTGCCTCCACCTTTGCACTATCAAATCAAAACGGCCATCGTGCCACTAATAATCAAAATTGATACTGCAATGAAAAATTTCGCAAAACTCCTCTCCCTCCTCGTTCTCGTTTTTGCCGCCTCCTTTGCCGGTGCTCAGGAGATGGCCACTAAAGGCGATAAAACGGACTCTATGGACAAGGTGGCGTCCAAAGCCGCGCCTACCGTTGTCCAGCTTTCTCAGGTGGCCGGCGAGTACACCACCACCCAGCTGAACCTGGTTCCAGGAGACTATATCTTTGAAGTCACCAATACCGAAGTGGATAAAGACCTGGGTTTTTACCTTCAGGACAAAGACGGTGCCCAGGTAACCAACTCCGGTCTCGCCAAGCTGGTGGGCAACGGGAAGACCAGCCGCACCGGCGTGGTAACCCTCACTGAAGGCAACTTTCAGTACAGCTGCCCGCTAAACCCGACACCTCACTACGCCGTAAACGTCGGTACTCCGCAGACCATCAAATTGAGCCAGAATGAAGGCGTTTACAATGAAGGCAATCTCGAACTGGTCGCCGGCTACTACGTCTTTGAAGTAACGAACAAGAAAGTTGCTAAAGACCTCGGCTTCTATCTCCAGGACGAAACTGGCGCTCAGGTACAGGACTCTGGCTTGAAGGAACTCGTCGGTAAAGGAGAGACCAATAAATCCGGTCTTGTTTTTCTTGCGCCCGGTACTTACCAGTACTCTTGTCCGCTGAACCCGACACCTCATTACACCGTGACGGTTAAATAAGGTTTCTCTCAGCCTAAGGAACGCCGTATAAATAACTTACGCCTTTTGACCGCCTTGTTTTGCCCCCACCAAAATTAAAAATCATTTCCGTAGCTAAGGCTATGCAAAGGATTTGTAATTTCGGTGAGAACAAAAACGTCAGGTCAAACCACGCAGTAGCCGCGAAGCGAAACCGGTAAGTTATTTATACGGCGTCCCTAAGGGACGGAAGTTCAAAGGTAAATTGAATTAGTACGGATGTTATTTGCTCCTCTAAGCTTTCCTTGTACCTGCGGCCGCGCCCTATTACTACCTAAATTGTACAGGATAGCTCAACGAAGGTAAAATAGGTAAGCTGCGTACCGGGAACGGTTCCGCTTCTCCCGACGAGGAGGGGTAAACGTAGTATGCGTTAACCTGCTTGTAAGCATTGTAGGTTCCGAGCCGTAAGGACGGTGAAGCCTTCCGCAGTCACTACCGCCATCTCCAGCGGGTGATAGGTAAATAACCGATGGGGGTTCTATTGGCAGTTGCCATCATAAAGTTGGTATTCGTCGTCGAGCTCTTTCCAGGTGATTGCGAGCGTCGGCTGCATAGCGTCCAGAATCTCCGTCAAATCAGCATTGGGGAAACGGCCTCTGAAGCGGCAGTTAAGTAATTGACGGTTGGTAAAGATGATGGAGACGTTGAAGTAGGCTTCAAGATCTTGGACTACTGCTGCTAGTGGCTGGTCGTCGAAAGTTAGCGTGTTGTTGCGCCAGGCTGCTGCGTTGGGCTGGTAATTGAGCTCGGCGACTTCTTGGGTAGTCGGGTTCCCGCTTCCTGCTTTTCCTTTGGGCAGGATCAGGGTTTTGTTGCTGACTTTTAGGGCTACTTTTCCGGTTTGTACGGTTACTTCAATTGTCGTGTCGGGGCGGGCACTTACTAGGAAAGTGGTGCCGAGCACTTCTACTTCAGCGCCAGGGAGGTCTATCCGGAACGGAATGTCTGGGCTTTTCGCTACTTCGAAGAAGGCTTCGCCAGTGAGCTTAACCGCGCGTGATTTGCCGGCGAAGGTTTCCGGGTACTCCAATTGGCTGTTTTCGCGGAGCCATATTTTTGTGCCGTCGGAGAGTGTCACTTCCCGGGGTGGATCACCCGGCTTGGTTTCGATCTTTGCTCTGGGCCCGTCTCCCTGTAAGGAGGGCATTAAGAACCAGCCAGCGGAGAGTAGAATCAACAGAACGGCGGCAATACCTAGCCAAGACCGACGGTTAGAGCGGGCGGGGGAGATTTTCCTGACGGTAGCCGTATTTTCTTTTTCGTGGGCGCGGCCGCGGGTGCGAAGAGCGTTGAAAGCAGTATCGGGGTCCAGCTCCGACTCCGATTGGTGCTGCCGGTTGAGTTCCCAGTTTTTGCGGACCTGCTGCTCCAATACGGGATGTTCCGGATCAGCCAGCCGCCATTTGGCCAACTGGAGGCTACCTTCTTCGGGTAATGCTCCCTGAAGGCCCTGGCGAATTAATCCTATGTAGAAGTCCTGGTTCATATATAACAAGGCAGTAGTTTGTTAATGTTGAATGTTCGGGTAGATAACTGGCCAGGGTCTTGGGTCGGCCGGTTGGCCATATTTGCTCTTCGGCGTTGGGCGACGATGGGTTCATCGTGGCGGCGGATATGTGGCAATGTAGGTATTGTTGGGTAGTAACTCCGTATGCCTTTTTACGGTGTACTGCACGTGCCCGCCTAAATGCTAAATGCTTTACGTTAAACGCTGATTACGTAGGTAGATTGAGGAATCTCCGGATAAAGTCCGGGATGGCTCCTGTTTTTTTGTGAATTACGTTTCATACCGTACCTGCTTTTTTCTGGCGGGTACGGATCAAAGCAGGCGCTAAATCCGCTTTTCTCACAGCTAAAGATGACCTTTGCGCCAACGAACTAAAGGTCTAACGAACTAAAGATGGCTTACTCCGAAAACCGTGCCTACGGCGAACTGCACATTGCCGTATTCCTCTGGGGCTTCACCGCCATCCTTGGCGATGTGATTTCTCTTAACGCAGTTACCCTCGTCTGGTGGCGGGTCTTGCTCACGAGCATAAGCTTGCTTGCTTTCGTTCGTGTCGGTAAAATCATAAAGGAAGTTGGGCGTAAGCAGGCGCTTATTTTTGCCGGGCTCGGCTGCATTGTCGCGTTGCACTGGGTGACGTTTTACGGAGCGATCAAACTTGCTAACGCAAGTGTGGGGCTGATCTGTTTGGCCACTACGGCGTTGTTTTCTAGTATCCTAGAGCCGTTGATCGTTAAGCGGAAGTTCCTTTGGTATGAGCTTGCTTTGGGCATATTCATTCTTCCCGGCATTTGGCTGATCATCGACGGGGTAGATACTTCTATGACTACGGGCGTACTGGTGGGTTTGAGTTCTGCCCTGTTGGTAACCATTTTTACCACATTCAACAAACTTTACGTGGAGAAATCGGATCCGCTGCGGATCACGTTCATCGAGCTTTCAGCCGGCACGCTATTTCTCACACCACTTTTACCCTTCATGCCCGGAAGTTTTTGGCCTACACCGATGGATTGGCTCTGGCTGATCGTGCTGGCCTTATTGTGTACCACCTTTACCAACTTCCTCTTTCTGCGAGCGTTGAAAAAGCTCTCCGCCTTCGCCGCCAATCTGACGGTTAATCTGGAGCCGGTGTACGGTATCGTCCTGGCTTACTTCCTCCTCAACGATGCGGAGGAACTCACGCCCAGCTTTTACTGGGGTACGGGCTTGATTCTGGTGGCCGTGTTTGGGTATGCGGGCTTGAAGCGGTATTTTCGGCTTAAAGCGGAGAAGGGGGCTAGCAACGCTGCGCTTTAAAAACCTTCTTTGCATCCTGCGTTCGCGCCATAAAAAACGCCCGCCCTCCTAAATCGGAGAGCGGGCGCTTTACGTAACCTTAATTAGAAGATTTACGCTTCGGCAGGCGTGCGGTTCTTCATGTAGAAGTACAGGCCAATAAAGACGAAGATCAGGATGCCGGGGAAGATTGCTATATTTCCCAGTGCTGCCTGGCCGGTTGCGAGTTCGACCAGATTATAGCTGCCAAGACTCGCCTCGGTATCGGCAAGTTGCTGCTGCAGTTCCGGCGTTGTATTTGCGGCAATTTTTTCTGTTAAGTCTCCAACATTGGCTTGAAGGTCCGCATATTTTGTAGAAAATACTTCAGTAACCGTCTTGTCAGAGGATGCTGAAATGCCAAGTGTATCGGCCATTCCTCCGTCTAGGGAGGTTGTTCTACCACTGTCAATCCAACCACCAATGATGGGGTTCCAGATCGCGAAGCCAAGCATACCTGCGCCGCCGATCAAGGATAAGCCAAAAGCACCCGACTTTGGCAGGTTTTCTGCCGTAAAGCCGAGCATTGTCGGCCAGAAATAACAGATGCCAAGGGCGAAAACGGCGGTGCTAACGTAGACCATCGGTCCGGTTACCATACTGAGCATAAACAAGCCCAAACAAGCCAGTGCCGCAGAACCGATAAGTACGCCCGACGCGTTGAAGCTTTGAATAAGTGGACCGGCGAAGAAACGACCAGTAGCCATAATACCAGCGGTCATTGCGAGTAGAATCATTGCGTTCGCGCCAGCGTTGCCAAGGATGCGCTCTACCCACTGAGTAGCACCGAATTCCGTAGTTGCCGTCAGGGTCATAATTAATGCTATGACGATAAATAGGGGCGTCAGAATTCCTTTGATGTTCTCGCCGGTATCGCTGACGATGTTCTCACCCTTCGGAAATTTCTGGCCCAGCATCAGCAAGCCGTAGATAGCGGTCGGTACGAGCATCGTCGCAATCAGCGTCTGCCAGCCCATGGATGCACCGAATAAGTAAGTGATCAGGGAACCGATCACGATGCCGCCGGGAAACCAGACGTGGAATTTATTGAGCATCGCTGTCTGCTTGTCCGGGTACATGTCTGCGATGAGGGGATTACAGGCTGCTTCTACCGAACCATTGGCGAAGCCAATCAGGAAGGTAGAGATTATCAAGCTCCAGTATCCTCCGGCCGTCATGGTGAGGATCAAGCCAAGTACGTGGCTAATGAAAGCCAACCAAAGTAATACCTTAGGGCCGACGGAGTTGTAGATGGCACCGCCAATCAACATTGCTACGGGGAAACCATAGAACGCCATGGAATTTACCCAGCCGAGTTGACCGTCGGTGAGCCCAAAGTCAGTGGCAAGGTCGCCCAGGATACCCGCCCGGATGGCAAAGGTCATGGAAGTGACGACGAGGGCGAAGCAGGCTGCCAGAAAGAGGCGGTCGCGGTTCGCCGGTACGTCGGCGTAAGTTTTCGTAGTTGTGCTTGTAGACATGATCTGATTTGAGTGTGTAGTTGTTAAAATTGCCGAAATGTAGAGGGGAGTGGATAGAACGTAGTGGGTAGCGCCCGTCACGCATGTAGCACGGCATTACCCTCTATATTCTACCTGCTACTTACTGAGTTCTCGGATGCGAATATTCCGGTACCAAACCGCATCGCCGTGGTCCTGCAGGCTTATTTTTCCAGAGGTAGTTTGGCCGAAGGCGTCGAAGTTCTTGAACTTAGACTGTGCGATCATGGCGTCCCATTCGGCGCCTTTATTGACGTATTCGACTTGTTTCTTGCCGTTAAGCCAGTGCTCGGCCTTGCCGTCGGTGACGACGAGTTTTACTTTGTTCCACTCGCCTACGGGCTTCACGTTTTCTTCGGCAACGGAGATGAAATCGTAGAGGTCACCGGCGCGGTGGGTTTTGATTTTACCGTCGGCGTGGCCTTCGTTGTCGAGCACCTGCATCTCGGGGCCGGTGAGCCAGGGGTGGTCGTAGCCGTTTTCGGTGATGTTGTAGATGATGCCGCTATTGCCGTTTTTACCGATCTTCCACTCTAGTTCTAGTTCGTAGTTAGCGTAGTCTTTATCGGTCACGATGTCGCCGCCGCCTTCGGTTTGCCAGCCGTCTTTGTTGGCTACGTCGAGGTATATGACGCCGTCGGAGACTTTCCAGGCGGCGCCCACGCCTTCTTTGCCGTAGGTGTGCCAACCGGTGAAGTCTTTGCCGTTGAAGATGGAGGTCCACTCACCAGGAGTGGCCATTTCTTTTGTGGGCTCGGCAGCAGGTGCAGGGGAAGCATCGGAGGAGGCCGTGGAGGGAGAGGAGTCTCCGCAGGCTACTAGTAAAAGCAGTGCGGCGGAAAGGATAAATTGTGTAATTCGCATGAATGTTGTTGAATATGGATGGGGAAGATAGACATTCCGTGGAAAAGATGAAGATTGTTCATTAGACTAAGCGAAAAACTTATTAGTCGAACAGAAAAGATTGCTTAGTAATTCTTTTTTACTACTGTAATCAAAAAGGTAAGTAAGTACTCGGACAGAATTAATGCGACATTCTGATCTGGCAGACTTTGAGTCTGAACGAAACAAAACCTCGAAGAAGCCGCGAAACGAAACGTAGGCAACACCGTAGTGTTGGCGAGGCTTTTTAACGAAGTTCAGGCTCAAAAAATATCGAGCAAGATGGTGCGATTAATTTTATCTAAGTACTTAGCCTCAAAAAAGCTCCCCTTTCGGGGCTGGCTAATTATTCCGGGACAACACCGTGCGGTAAGCTACATCCAAATCCGCCACCGTACGATTCGCTTGGAAGTGCTCCGTTATGTAAGCCTTACCCGCAGTCCCCAGCTTCTCCCGTAAAGCAGGCTTTTCAGCGATGTTGAGCATGGCTTCCGTAAGTGCCTCGTCGTCCCGTGCCGGAACGATCAACGCCGTCTCACCACCAATGCCGAGACCTTTATTACCATCGATATCGGTCATAATCGTGGGTCGGGCGAGGAACATACTTTCCAGTAAGACCTTGCTGAGGCCCTCACCCTTCACGCTGGGTAGGAGGCTCACGTCGGCCGCAGCGATGATATTCAGCACATCCTTGCGGAAGCCCGTGAAGGTAAACTGGTGGCCGTAATAGCTGTCGGACAGGTCGGAGCCTAATTTGTTTGTCTCCAACCCGCGGCCTACGAATAGGAAATGAAGGCCAAGGTCTGCCGGTAAGCGACCGATGGCGGTGCCGAGGTAATCCATTCCCTTCATTCGGCGTGCATTAGCGACGACGATGATGGTGGTGCGCTCCGGCGGGATGTCGAACTCCGCTTCTAGGTCTACTGGCTCAATGTTGGCGTACCAGGTAGGATCGTGCCCCTTGCCAACGACGAGGGCTTTGGACTTATCGAAAAACGGTAGCTGGTCAAAACGCTTTTTCACCGCTCCGGAGACGCAGATGATGCCATCGACTCTTTTATTAAGGTGTTGGAAGTATGCGCTGGGGTCCCACCAGTGGATGTTGCCGGTGTAGCCGCGGTAAGTGAGCACCTTGCCCGGCCAGCCTTTTGCCGCGCGGATGCCGGCCACGATGCTTTTGTTGTTGAAGAGGTGTAGCAGGTCGTAATGGTTGGCTTCCAGCTCGGCTTTGATGCCGTCGCGGTCTGTCGCCCCAAACTTACTTTCTGGGTGCCAGTCGATGATGCGAACGCCTCCGGCCTCGAGTTCGTCGATGTAGTTTGCACCCTTCCGCCGGGTCATTACGGTAACAGAGTATCCGAAATCCTTTACTAGGCCCGTGAACCAGCGGCCTTCGGGGCGGACGGCATTGAGGGAGTCTCGGTAATCGCTTACTACTAGGAGGGATTTTGACATGGGGGCGAAGATAGCGAGTTGTTGAGTTAGTGAGTTGCTGAGTTGCTGCTGCACTTAATAGGTGTTACATGATACCGCGTATGATAAGCGTGAGGCATTGTCCGCATGGTGAGTGAGCGTAGCGCTGCGAACGGTACTTGCGGTAGCAACTCGATAATTCATCAATTCACTAACTCACTTTCTACCAAAATCAGCAGGAATCTCTCCCCATCCTTTAGTATCCCACTTATAAATGGGGTTGGTCACTTTATTCGTCTTCAGCCACGCTTCGGCGCGGTCAACATATTCGAAGAGTTCGGAGGTCTTTTTTCCGCGCGCCAAAGTGGTTTTGCATTTGCATTTCTTCACCCAGCCGATGGCGATCTGGGAGTCGCTGTAGATGGGCAGGTCGGGCATTTCCTGCCCCTGTAGAAAAGCTAGGGCGTGAACCAAGGCTAGAAACTCTCCAATGTTGTTGGTGCCAAGCGGGAAGGCGCGGTGGAATAGTTGTTTTTTGCCGCTCGTCGTTACGCCCTGATATTCCATCTTTCCGGGGTTGCCGGAGCAGGCGGCGTCCACGCTGATGCTCTGGCTGAGGATCGTCGGGGTTGAAGGGGCATTTCCACGACGTGAAGAAGTTGGGCGCGAACGCAGGTTCGAAGAAGGCTTTTTGATGCCCGCCGCCGCTGATCTGATGTAACTACTGAAACTATTGGCATAAGCTGCTTCGGCCTGTGCTCGGGATGGGAAAGATTTATACTTCGCTCCTTTATAACCATCGATCTGGCTTTTGGCTTTACCCCAGTCCGTATAGATACCTGGTTCGTGGCCTACCCAGACTACGTATACTTTTTTTCCTTTTGCCATGGCTCCAAGGTAGTGAGTTTGTGAATTACGGAGTTGGTGAGTCACTGAGTGGCTACCGCAAGCAACGTTTGCGGCGTCACGCTTGCTTACCGTAGGGAGATACGTTACTGTTGTCATGTGCGGTAGTAACTCGGTGATTTATCAATTCAACAACTCAATAACTACCTTCACGCACCATTTTAAATAAAGCCCGCATCTAGGGCATATCTATTATATATGTACATCGATACGCACACCCATCTCTACAGCGGCAAGTTTGCTGATGACCGCGATGAAATGATGACTCGCTCCCGGAACGCCGGGGTGGAACTGGCCATCATGCCTGCCGTAGACCTGCGGAGCCACGAAGCAATGCTACAACTCGAAAAGGATTTTCCAGCTGAGACGTTGGCCATGATTGGCCTGCACCCCTGTAGCGTCGGTGAAGACTTTGAGGATGAACTTACTGCTGTGGAAAAATACCTGAGGGAACGCCCCTGGGTGGCCATCGGAGAGATCGGGATGGACCTTCACTGGGACAAAACCTTTCGCGAGCAGCAAGAAATAGCTTTTCTACGGCAATGCCGGTGGGCGATTGATTACGATTTGCCCATCTGTATTCACGCTCGTGAAGCGATTGACGAGCTGCTGGAATTAATTGACGGTATCGATAATCCGAAGCTGCGTGGCGTTTTTCACTGCTGGACTGGAAACCTTGAGCAAGCGAACCGAGCCATTAGCTTAGGCTTCTACCTCGGCATCGGCGGAGTAGTGACCTTCAAAAATGGTGGCATAGGCGACGTGGTGAAAGGTGTACCGCGCGACCGAGTTTTGCTGGAAACGGATGCACCTTATCTGGCACCCGTTCCGAACCGTGGAAAACGAAATGAGACGGCTTACATCTCACTTGTGGCAGAAAAAGTTGCAGAACTCTGGAAATCTTCTCCGGAGGAAGTTGGCCGACAAACGAACGTCAATGCGTGGCAACTCTTTGAACTTGACCGTTTTGTAAAGCCAACTTATCCATGGGCCGCTGCAAGACAGGTCACGATCTAATTATTAATATGCACGAATGCCATCAAAAATTTTGTTTTGTTGATCGTTTTTGCAATTTTTGCGTTCATTCCGGAGGGAGTTATTGATGAATAACATATTCTGCCGGGATGGATTTTAAAAAGGAGAGGTGTCCGAGTGGCTTAAGGAGCACGCTTGGAAAGCGTGTGTGCGGGTAACTGTACCGAGGGTTCGAATCCCTCTCTCTCCGCATTGAAATTTAGGAAAGAAAGGAGACTCCTTCTTTATGTTTCGTAGTGTTCGAACTTTGGGCATGGCGATCACAACGAAGGAGTCATCCCTCTCTCTCCGCATTGAGATTTAGGAAAGAAAGAAAATCC
>JAPKCQ010000447.1 GCA_026421165.1 Lewinella sp.
ATTCAGCCAAATTTGACTTAAGGACTGACGGATATTTCAGTCACGTACCACCAAACTCAGCCAGGTCTGACTTAAGGACTGACGGATATTTCAGTCACATAACATCACCCACAACTCAAATACTCAGCCTCATAATCCCGAACCCAGCCACGCTCAACAACGACGCCCTCCTTATGAAAAGAAGGAAATTGGTCACTTATCTGAGCAATACACCGATCGTACGTTTTTTGGTTTAGTTGAAATCCCGCAAGATTGTTAGCCAACAAAACAGATTCCACAAGACCAGCACTCTTTAGCTTATTCAGGTGATCGCTGATAGAGCCGCGTTTGAGCGGAAAGCCATCCACAAGTTCGCTATAGCTTAATACTCCATGCTCAACCAAGCGCGCCAGCATCTCTGCCCGGGCTGGATGTCCAACAGCTTTACCAAAAGTAGAAAGCACCTGGCCTTTAAAGGAAAATAGAAAAGCTTTACTTACAGCCATAATATTGTTGTTTATTTTTTCAAATTTAAACATTAATGTTTAAATTAACAAGTCTTTCAACAATTTGCCACTTAGTATCCGGAAAATAGCCACAGCGTAAATTATGGATTCAATCGACGACCCCACCCCAACATTCGTCGATAACCTTAGGAAAATCCCCCATTCAGCCCCAACTTACCACCAAACAAGCCACCCAACTATGCGCAAGCTGATCTTTCTACTACTCATCCTACCCTTCCTCGCCAACGCCCAAACAGAACGCTTCAACGATTTCAAGGCCACCATCCAGCTCAGTGCCAAAGGTGACGTGGAGGTAACCGAACGCATCCGCGCAACGGCCAACGGCGACCAGATAAAGCGCGGCATCACCCGCCCCCTACGCCGCAAACAAATCGGCAACGACGTGGAAAAGAACTCAGTAGATTATGAAGTAACCTCCGCCACCCGCAACGGCGCCACCGAAGACTTCCACACCAAAAGTAAAAACGGCTTCCGCACCGTCTACCTCGGCAACAAAGACCACATACTGGACCCTGGGACCTATGACTACGAGCTCAACTATACCTCCAAAGACCTGATCTACTTCACCAACAACACGGATGAATTCCGCTGGTCCGTCTTCAGCTCAGACCTAAGGCTACCGGTGGACGCAGCGACGGTAACACTCCAAATTCCATCCGGACTAGATGTCCTGTCTACTTTCTGCTATACCGGCACACGGGAAAGCAACGACCAATCCCGCTGCGAAGTAGTTCGAAACGGTAGTACGTTAACCTTCTCCCTCAACCGTCCCCTGGCCGCAGGAGAAGGCCTCAGTATTGCAGCAGCCTTTCCGGATGGGTCGTTTTACCAAGCCCCACCTCCCCCACCACCGAGCCCCCTCGAACGAAACGGTACGCTGTGGTTCAGCTTGATCGGCATTTTCACGGCGCTCATCTACGGCTACACCAGCTGGCAAAAGTACGGCATTGACCCACCGTCTCCGGAGGTCGTCAACCAGGTTACGCCGCCGCGCGGATTGTCTCCAGCAAGTCTGGGCTACCTCAACACCGGATACGCCGACCAATATCAATTAACAGCCTCACTTACTGCTCTGGCCGTAAAAGGCTATCTGAAAATTGATGAAGAAAAACGAAGCGGCTTCCTATCCGACAGCGAAATATTCATCCTTCGCCCTCAGAATAAGGAGATTACCAATGACCTGCCAGTAGAACAAGCCATTCTCTACGCCCAACTCCACGATGCCGAAGACATTAAACTCGACGGTACATTCGACAAGCGCCTCGGAGCAGCAACCGAAGAACACCAAAAGAGCCTCAACGACCAGCACCACAAATACCTCGAACAAGGCGCTAATAGCTGGAAGGTCTTACCCTACGCACTCATCCTGCTGGTGACGGTAGTTGCAAGTGCCTTCTTCCTCAAGGATACCGATGGATTCGGAATAGCCGCTTTCGGAACAGCCTTTTTTCTACTGACGGCTGGCTCCGGCTTATTCGCTTGGCTCATCCGTAAACCCTCCGAAGATAAAGTGGCACTTTGGGCCGAAATAAAAGGCTTAAAGCAATACCTAAAACTAAAGGAAGAGAAACGTAGAGCCGTCCCCAGTGCACCGGAAATGACGCAGGCGTACTTCCAGTCTATCCTACCCTACGCCATCGCGATGGGCATCGAAAACAACTGGGCGGCGGACCTGGCTGCAGACGTTGCCGGCACCTTGAACCAAGGCGGAAACCAGTCAATGCATATGGCTCCGTACCTGTTCGCCGGTTTCGGCGGGCGGATGAATACGGCTTACCATAGTGCTGCGATGCCTCCTGCGAGTGCTGGCGGCGGGGTTTCTGGCGGTGGAGGCGGTAGTGGGGGCTGGTAGCTCTTCGCCCACTTGAAAAGTCAAGAACTACCAGTCAAATGCTTTTTTGCTCCTAGTGGTCTGTCAATATTGAATTTGTGGGTAAGGTGCTGATAAATTTTGGTGTTGAATGAGGCGAAGGATTCCTGGCATAGCCGTAGCTACGGAAGG
>JAPKCQ010000136.1 GCA_026421165.1 Lewinella sp.
CGCCGGAGCCATGCGGTAGCCTAAAAGCGAAGCGTCTAAAAGGCCGAAGGCCGTCCAAAAGCGCGCAGCGCGTCTAAAAGGCCGAAGGCCGTTTACTCGAAGAGCCCGTGCAATTTAGCCTGTACTTTCTCCACCACCATACCGAGGTCCTCCGGTTTATTGGCAAAGTCGAGGTTGTCGACATCGATGATTAGGACATTGCCTTCTTTATAGGTCTTGATCCAGTCTTCGTAGCGGTTATTGAGTTGTTTGAGGTAATCGAGGCTCATACTTCCTTCGTACTCGCGGCCACGGTTTTCGATGTGGGCGACGAGGGTTCCGATGCCGGCACGCAGGTAGATTAATAGATCGGGCGGGCTGATGCGCTCGGTCATTTTCTGGAACAGCTCGGTGTAGTTGTCGAAGTCCCGTGCGTTCATGAGTCCCATCTTATGCAGGTTGGGGGCGAAGATATGGGCGTCTTCGTAGATGGTCCGGTCCTGAATAACGGTGCGGTCGCCGTCCTGAATGCCGAGGATCTGGCCGTAACGGTTGTGGAGGAAATAAACCTGGAGGTTGAAACTCCAGCGCTCCATATCGTCGTAAAAATCAGATAGGTAGGGGTTGTCGTCGGCACTTTCGTAGTGGACGTCCCAGCCGAAATGTTGGCCGAGTTTACTGCAAAGGGTAGTTTTTCCTGCGCCGATGTTTCCGGCGATTGCTACGTGCTTGATCTGTTTGGACATGAATAAGGTGTGATTCCGGGATGGTTGTGTTGAAGTTGGCCAAAGGTAATAAAAGCGGCGGATGTTTCTGGGCGCGGGCGCAGGCGCAGGCAAAAGTTAAGGAAGCAGGGCAGGAATGGCAACAAAGTATCTGGCCCCGTTGTATTTAGCTGAACGAAAACATGTGTAACCTAAAGATTTAACGATCTAAAAATCTAAAAATGGCTTCTGCCCTAAAGAACCTAAGTACCTACGACGATTCCAATATCCCCGATGCCGCCGATCTAAGCTTCGGCATCGTCGTAGCCGATTGGAACCGCGACATCACCCACGCTCTCTACGAAGCTTGCCTGGAAACCCTGAAAAAGCATGGCGCTAAGGAAGAAAACCTCCACCTCGCCCAGGTACCCGGCGCCTTCGAGCTTCCCATTGGCGCCCGCATTCTCGCCGGCCGGGAAAAGGTGGACGCTGTAATCTGCCTCGGTTGCGTCATCAAGGGAGAAACCCAGCACGACGAGTACATCAACAACGCCGTCGCTACCGGACTGATGAACCTCAGCATCACCACCGGCCGACCCTTCATCTTTGGCGTTCTCACCCCGAATACGCACGAACAGGCCGTAGATCGCGCCGGCGGTAAGCACGGGAATAAAGGCGTGGAAGCTGCGGTTACGGCACTGCGCATGGCCGCGCTGCGGAAGGAGAAGCCGGAAGGACAGAAAAGTATTGGGTTTGGTAGTCGGTCTTAATTGAATTGACACCATTTCCCTAATCGAATTGGGTTGATCGCCTCTGGTGTTTCTTACCTTTAAAAACCGCGCCAGAGGCGCTCAGCCCAATTTTTAGAGCTTCTCTGTTGGCTTGGTAAACCATCGTCCGCACATGGCTAAACCCATCGTTACAGTTGTCATCAACTTGGTCATTTCCCGCTTAAAAGCCTTTAAGTATGCTTGGGATGGCCTCCTTGATCTATTCTTCCACCAGGAGCCCGTACTTGTGCACCTCGCCGCCATTTTCGTGGCGCTGGGTACGGCCTGGTTCCTGGATTTTTCCGCATGGAAGTGGGTGGCCATCGTTGGCTGCATTGGCTTCACGCTAACCACCGAAGCCTTGAATACGGCGGTGGAGTACGTTGTAGACCTCGTCTCTCCTGATTACCACGTGCTGGCGGGTAAAGCGAAGGATATTGCTGCTGCTGCGGTGATGATTGCGTCGCTTACCTCGGCGATTATCTTCGGCATTCTCATTTATGACGCACTGGTTTGATCTGATTGATGCACCTACAGTACTCCCCTCGAAAACAACCTTAAGTGAACCTCCTCCTAACTGAAGACGAAGCCAGCGTAGCCCGCCGTCTCGAGCGCCTGTTGCGTAAAATCCTGGGCAACCGCATTACCACCTTAAGCTTGGTCCCAAGCGTAGCCGCCGCTCGGCACTACCTTCAGCATCACCCCGTTGACCTCCTGTTTCTCGACCTCAACCTCAATGGGGAAGACGGCTTCACTGTATTGCACCACCTCCTGGCGGAATCCTGCGACGTGATTGTAGTGTCGGCCTACGGGGAGCGGGCACTGGAGGCCTTTGAGTACGGCGTGCTCGACTTCGTTCCCAAGCCCTTTAGTGAGGAGCGGCTTCGGCAGGCGGTTGACCGTTTTCTGGACGGGCAGGGAGAAACAGACCGGCCCCTGCGTAAAATCGCGGTGAAACGACGGGGGAGGGTTACCCTGGTCGACGTCACGGACATCGTCATGATCCAGGGAGCGGACATCTACTCCACTTTGCACCTGCGTTCGCGCCCCCAAAACGCCAAACAAGCTACTACTGAACTATCAGAAAAGACCCTGGAAAGTCTGGAACGGCTGCTGCCGCCCAACTTTTCCAGGGTCCATAAATCGTACATTGTTGACATGAATGCCTGCAAGGAAATCCTCGTTGAGGGTGGCGGCCGTTACCAGCTATTGCTGGAAGATGGCCGCAAGGTTCCGCTTGGCCGCACCCGCTATCAGGGCATTAAAGAGCGCTTTTTTTAACACTACTCCTCTTCCGGCAGTACCCAGTCAACAGCTGCGACCACCACCCGCTCGTTCTCCACCGTCTCTCCGGAAAAGAAGGCCTTCATTACCTCCAAAATCCGGGGCGAAGAAAGGAATAATGGATCGCTGTGCCCGGCGCCTTCAAGCACCAGGTGACGACCGTTGGGTAGGTACTTCAGTGTTTCCTCAGCGTTAGCCCTGGCCGTGCGCCCGTCGAGCGTACCGCTGATGCAAAGCACGGGCAATTCGGAAGGGTAGGGCGCACGGAATTCGGGGCCGGCGTCGAGCTCCCGCAGGGCATCGTACTGGTGTAGGTAAGGGAAGTTGATCGCGTCGCCAAGCAGGGTTCCTTTGGCCTGTATTTCGATCAGTTTGCGGCGGTGAGCAGAGATGCCCGAAGCGAGGTCCATCCCCAGCGGCATGCCGCGAAACTGGCCAGACTTGGTGCGCAGGGCGTATTTAGTGGCGGCGGAAAAGTCACCAGCGAGCATCTGTCGGACGGTCAGGGGGAAATCCCGAAAGGCTTGCGGCGCGGCGAGGAACCAGCTCATCATGATTTGTAGTTCGAGCTTACCCATTACTACCTCCAGCGTATAACCGGTAATGGGGTTTCGGGAGGTGACCGTGACCGGCTTCTTTTCGACCTGGTCGAGGAGTTTGGCGACGTCGCCGAGGAAGTCGGGGAAGACGGTGGCAGTTGTAGGATCGGCCTTTAGGAGACCATCGATGGCGACGAGTATTGCTTGCTGATCGGCGGGCAGTTTAACGGTGTGGTCGTAGCCTTCAACGCCGGCCATGACGATGCGGTCGAGGTGCTTTTCGTGACGCTTCAGGGTAGTTAGGGCGAGGTGGCTGCCGTAGCTGATGCTCCAGAGGCTCAGTTTTTCAGCCCCGAGGGCACGGCGAAGATCGTTGAGGTCGTCCGCATTGGCGTTGCTATTGTAGGCCTCCAGGCCGGATCCTTTTTCCGTGAAAAAAGCGGCGGCTTCCCGCGTGGCCTGCTGGATGATGGGGCGTGCGGCGGCGTGCGTCATGGGGGTGGCGAGGTCGAAGGCCCATATGCCAAGATATTTGGGCGGACCGTCGGAAAGCCCGGTGCCGCGCTGGTCAAAAGCGATCACGTCGGCTACCGCACGCAGGGCCAGGAAGAGGTCATGGCGTTTGTATTTAGCCGCATTGATGCCCGATCCGCCAGGGCCGCCAGCGAGGTAAACGATGGGGGAGCCCGGGTTCGGGTTTGTACTTTTAAAGCGGACGAAACGTAGGGTGAGTTGGCGTCCGTCGGAGGTGTCACGGTTTTCAGGCACCAGAAATTCTCCCATCTCGGTCTCCGTTTCCCGGCCGTCTTTAGCGACAAAGGTGTGGGGTGTCAGTTTGAGCTCCGGAGCCGTTTGGGCATGGAGGGCGCGGCCGCAGGTGCAAAGAATGGTTAAGGAGCAGAGGAGGTAGATCAGTTGTTTCATTGGGAGCATTGTTTTGGAGGTTATGGCGGGGAGTATCCCCTTTTGTTGCCACGAAGGTGCGCCCGTTTGTGCCGTCGACCAAGGCATTATCCGTCAACTGCACCTACCGTTGGGTGAACTGCACTGGACGGTGGATTCGCTACCACCATATGCTCTTCCGGTGTCCCATACGAGAACATTGGCTATCATCTTCTACATCTCCCGTAAGGCTTTATATTCCTTCCAACGAGTCAAAAAATGAAGAAAATCCTGTAAAGTGTGATTTTTTAAAAGTTTCACGAATAATGAGTAAACTTTAACCAACCAACTAATGGCAGCAAGAAAGATCATCGGGGTTCTATTTTCACTGATAGCAATTCTGTTCAGCACAATTTTTGTACTACAATCAAACCTAGGTTTTGATCTTGAAGGGTATTTTGACTTTTCTCTAAAGAGCTATTTCAGTCTAGCGTACTTAAGAGAAATAACACCTTTAATTGTCAATTTAATCCTTTTATACGGTGGTATTCTATTACTTATAAAGCCATCTAAGTCTAATCAGGTCTTAGCCCTTTTTGGATTCACAGTGCTAGAGGAAATAGCATTCAATTGGCTCGGTATATTCCCACTTGACCTTCCACTGTATGTTGTCGCTGTCTTTCTTTGTTGTTCATTACTTGCGCTATGGGTTGCCTACTCAAATAGGATTAACCTGAAACGCCTGTCTTTTAAAGAAGGAGCTTCTGGTCTGATTCTTGGGACATTAATCAACGCCGTCTCTTATTATTTTTAAAGTTTTTAACAGTGTAAGCACGTGCTAATGAATGCAAATAAAAAAGATATTTTCGTAAAAACTATAGATGAACACAAAAAGATCATCTATAAAATCGTGAATTCTTACTGCCCAAATAGAGAAGATCGCAAAGACTTAGAACAAGAAATTATCATCCAACTATGGAACTCATTTGACAGTTATAATGACAACTACAAATACTCCACTTGGATGTATCGGATTGCGCTTAATGTTGCTATATCTTTTTATAGAAAAGAGAAAAAACGACCTACTGGAAGTCAAATTTACAATCAAGCGTCTATTTTCCTAGTAGAGGAAGGAGATGGTGAAGAAGATGCCGAATTAGAGTACCACTTGAAACTACTGCAAGGATTCATCCATGATTTAAACGAACTAAATAAGGCTTTAATGCTATTGTATTTAGAAGAAAAAAGCTATGAAGAAATTGCAGAAATACTAGGCATTACAAAAACCAATGTCGCCACAAAAATAAGCAGAATTAAGTTAAAACTAAAAAACGAATTTCAAAAAATATAAAAATGGAAGCCAAGGAACTGAAGGAAATACTAGCCGCCTACGACGCTAAATTAGATAATAAGCTAAGCTTAAACATAGCGTCTTTGAAAAGCATAAACCTAGATAAGTCTGAAAATAAAATGCAGGCTATGCTTAAGTACCGAATTGTAGAAATTGTCGCTTTTTCATTGTTGGCGCTGTTTATTGGCAATTACATTGCAATTAATTGGAGTCAAACACATCTAGCGATAAGTGGAGTTATCGTCGGTCTTTTTACACTGATTGCCTTGTCTGGTAGCATAGGGCAAGTTGTCTTGCTGCAACAAATTGACTTTTCAAAACCAATCGTTGACATTAGGAAAAAAATAGAATTGGTAAACACACATGGATTGTTGTTTTTGAAATTGATATTCTTATCCACTCCAGTATGGTGGTCTTATGTAGTGGTTGGAAGCGACTATTTATTCAGCGTAGACTTATATGCTCGCATGGATGCTGATTTTGTATTAAAATACCTTGCAGTTAATTTTTTACTGCTCATTCCGCTGGTTTGGTTTTTGAATAAATTAACCTACAAAAACCTGCATGTAAAATGGGTGAGAAAAACGATGGGGTTGGTTACAGGTTCAAAAACAATGAAAGCGTTAGCGTTTTTACACGATATTGAGGAGTTTGAAAAATAGCCTTTATCCGCCAACGGCACCTACTGTTAGGTGAACGGCACCTCCCGCTTCCGGTGGCCCCGTACCTTCGCAACATGAAGTTAATTTGGTCGGTCTTTCTCCTTTTGCTGCTTGCCGGGTGTACTAGAGAGGTGCCACCGTCACTCGAAGTCGGTTATGAACGTCTGGAACACCGCGCCACCGGTAATGCCACCTGGTCTGACGGAGCACCCACCGGGGTGGGGGAGTATGAGATTGGTCTGGACCTCACCATCATCGGTACGCCAGATTCGCTACAGCCATATGCCCTCCTGGCTTCCCAGCTTGCCAGCGCCGAGGCTTATTTCGACGGGCGTTACCTGGGGACAAACGGGGTAGTAGGCACCTCTGCCGCGACGGAAATACCGGGACAAATCGACTACCTCTTCATGTTGCCTTCCTCCTGGCTGACCCCGGGCAAACACCGTGTTGAACTTCGCACTTCAAATTACCACTCCGGCGGTAAGGTCCGTCTCTACGGTTTTTTTATTACCGATTACTTCTACCCGCTGGTTAGCCCACTGATAACGACTGCTTTTTTACATCTCTACGCGGGAATGTTCCTGGTCATTGGTTTGTTCTTCGGCTTTCGGTTTCTGGTCAGTCGGCGGGATGGGGCCCTGCTGGCTTTCACCGTTATCTGTTTGGCGTTCTGCGCGCTGCTGATCACGGAGTACGTTCGCTCCTACTATTTCTACCCTTACCCCTGGCACTTTACCCGCTTGCGGATTATTTTGGGGCTGAGCTGGCTGATTAGTGCGGCCTTGCCTTTATTCTTTGTGTTGCGGTTTGGACTTCGGCTGCGCTGGTGGGCGGTGTCCCTTCAGTTTAGCGTGTTCGTAGCTTTACTGTTTACGATCTCGTACGGCTATGATCCGGCGACGAACTACGGCATGATCACCGGTTTTATTATGGCCTCCGGAGTTTGCGTGTCGGCCGTTCTACAGAAGATCCCTGGCGGTAAACTTGCGCTGGCCGGGGTACTGCCGGTGGCCATCGTCTTACCACTCGCTTACCGGAACTACGACGTGGCCCTGTACGTCGGCTTCGCCTACCTGGTGATCATCATTCTTATTTCCCTCGTACTATGGGAACGGGAAGAAACCCGGTTGCGGGAAGCAGCCTTACTACGCTCTAGCCGACTAAAGCTTCAGCTCCTGAAGAAAAGCATCCAACCCCACTTCCTGATGAACTCCATTGCTTCGGCCATTGACTGGATCGAAGAGCATCCTGCCAGCGGCGTAGAACTACTGCTGGCCCTAAGCGAAGAGTTTCGCATCCTGCTCGATAGTGCCGATGAAAACCTGATCCCCCTGGAAAGAGAACTGGCCCTTTGCCAGACTCACCTTACCGTAATGAGCTTCCGCAAACTAGCCCGTTACCAACTGCTGACGGAACTGAGGGAACCCACCGTCACGATCCCTCCAGCCGTCTTGCTGACGTTACTGGAAAATGGCCTCAGCCATCAGCCGCCCGCTAAGTCCAGTGAGGAAACCCTGATTTTCACGCTAGAACAAACGCAAGAAGGGAACCAACTACGCTACCGCTTCTTTGCGCCAGGGAATGCTGCGGCACCACCAGAGACTAGGACTAAAGGAACAGGACTCAGTTATATTGAAGCGCGTCTGCGAGAGAATTATGGGGAGGACTGGACGATGACGTACGGACCGGTAACTGGTGGTTGGGAGACGGCGATTCTGGTGCCGGAATAGCCAGCTTCATACCGCGCACGGGCGGAGTACTTAGCCCCTCAAAACCCGCCTCAAAATTTCTTCACACATCCCGTGCGTACGTAAATCCCACCTCGACGCATCAACCGAATGCTCGTCCTGTCGAACTACTTCTAGCCATTCATCAATCATAGTGACGAAGCCCCGCTTATACAAGGTCGGTTCCCAGTTGCCAAACCCCAGTTCCTTGCGTTGACCATCCTTGTATTCGACGCCACTTTGGAGGTCCTCGATTTGCACCTTTAGCCCGGGAGCAAAGAACTCCACCCTTTCTTCGGTGCAGCCGCTAACCCGGTTCATGCTTCCAGAAAATAGACCGCCGTTGGCTGTCCACTGAACCTGTAAACTGGTCATTTTTTCGCCATCCATCCGGGCGTGTACCTGGAGGCCTTCCGGCTTTCCATCGGCTAGGAACAGCAGACCGTCCACCACGTGGATGAAGTCGTCGAAGATGAAAGTACGGGGTTCTCCCGGTAGGTTCACGCGGTGCTTCTGCCAACTGACGTGGTGCGGTGTTGGGCCGTTCCGTAAACTGCTGATGAGGGGAGCATACCGTCGGTTGAAACCTACGAACAGGGCCACGTTCTGCCGACGGGCCAGCGCAAATAGTTCTTCGGTAGCGGTCAGTGAATCGCTCACCGGTTTATCCACGAAAACGGGAATACCCGCGCGCAGCAGCTGCGTCGCTACGTCAATGTGGCTGTCCGTGGCGGTGTGGACCATGGCCCCGTCTGGCCGGGAAGCAATGAGGGCCTCAAGGCTATTGAAGGTATCCTTGATCCGGTATTGCTGAGCTAGCTCTTCTAGTACGCGCTCGTTGCGGGTACACAGTAAGGGCGTGATGCCAGGATGGGCAGCGGTGAGCGGTAGGTAGGCTTTGCGGGCGATGTCGCCGAGGCCAATGTGGGCGATCCGTAGTCGGGTGCTTGGCATGGATGTTTACTTAAGCTGGCCAATAGCTTCGAACAAATCCTTAAAGCAAGCATCCTGGTCTCCGTTCGGGTCCTTGTTTTCGGCCTTGCCGTAGTAGACGTCCAGGAAGTTACTGGTGCTAGACCATACCGTTTGCATCATCCCCTGGTAGCGGTCCTTGGTGGCCGGGGTGGCCCCGGCGCGGAAGTCGAGCATCAGGTCGAGCTCCGCCAGGGCGACGTCGCTTTTGCGCCACGGACAGGTAATCACGCGCAGGCCGTTGAGGGCGAACAGGGCGGCGGTGGGATCGGCCCGGTCGTAGTGCCAGTCGTTGATCACTACGTCTCTGGGGATCAGCTGGAGGGCGCGGGCGGTGTTGTTCAGGCTGGCTTCCCATTCGCCGATGCCGGTGGTTTTGCCGTCGATGAGGCGGTCTCCCCAGATCCACAGTTCCTTGCCGGAGGTGGCGAGGTGGTTGCGGATGCGGGTGACTTCGCCGGCGAATAGTTCGGCGGGGTCGCGGCCGCCACAGCGCGGGCATTTGTCTTCGGCGAGGTAGAATACCTCATCCATCCCTGCGTGAAAGGCGTCGGCTTCGAAGACTTCTGTGATTTCGTCCACCAGGTCAAAAACGACCTCGTGTACGCCGGGGTGCAGCGGGCAGTAGCTCTTGCAGTAGAGGCCGTCTTCGTTGGGCCATTCGTACTTTCCGGTGGGAAGGTCTACCCAGGGCGTTTCGTCGAATTCGGGGTAAGCGGTTAGCAGCTTGCCCAAATTGCCGTGCCACGACTGGTGACCGAGTAGGTTGACCATCGGTACGATTCGGATACCGTGCTTTCGTGCTACCGCCACGATCTTTTTAACCTGCTCTTTCGTCAATCCGTTCGGATTGGCCAGCTCAGGCCGGCTTTGGTAACGGTAGTTCGTGCCTACCCGCAGTACGAGGAGGTTGACGTTGAGCTTGCTGCATTCTTCATCAACGAATTGCACGAAACGATCCAGGTCTTCCCCGGAAGGTGCTCCAAGACAGAGGCCACGAACGGGCAGGAGGGTGTCGAGGGCGGAAGACGTTGGCGATTGTGCGCTTAGGTTCGCGACGATCATTGTAAAAAGTAAATAGAGGAATAGTCTCATGGTGGTGGGGTTTAGTAGGCCGAATATAGGGTCCCTTAGCATAAAGCAATTAGCATTTAGGAACATCAATTTAATAACTGTCCTGATTGAAGCGCCGCCATCTTGGTTCTGGTCGAGTCGATGAAACATCAGCATAGCCATTAGCTACGGTGGCGTTTCGTCGGTGAAGAACAGGGCCGCGAGGGCAAGCTGCAAATCGGACAGTTATTGAACTGGCGTTCCTTAAGCGTAGGCTGTTCAATTCATAGGCTTACACCCATATTGTATTGAACAGCCTACATTTACGCGGCCAGGTGCGGTAGCCTGAATGCTAATTACTAAACGCTAAATGCTTCCCTTTTACCAAACGACGATCCGCTTCGTCCAACGGTTAGAAGCCGTTGTGGCGGAGAGGAGGTAGACACCATCGGGGAGACTGACTATGGACACCTCGGAGGTGGCTTTGCGCTGCCAGACGGTCCTTCCGTTTAAGTCATAAAGGGTCAGGGTGGCTGACTCGTCGGTTGGTAACTGGACAGTAAATTGGCCGTTGTTGGGGTTGGGATAAACGACTAATTCTCCGGCCGAGGTGGCTTGCTCCAGGTATACGATGTTGCTGTAGGCGAAGCTTCCATCGAGGTTCACCATTCGCAGGCGGTAGTAGGCGGAGTTGGGGGGAGTAACGTCGGTGTAGGTGTAGGCTTGTGCTTGTCCAACTTGCCCTGCACCTGCGACCGCGCCCAGAAATTCCCAGTTAGTAGCATCGCCCGGCGAACGTTCCAGCTCGTAATAGCTGAAGGCTTCCTCGCTGGCCACGGTCCATTCCAGGATGTTCTGCTTACCTGCTGTTCGGCCGGTAAAGGAGGTTAGTTCAACGGGTAAAGAAGTAGAGCAGTCACCACCGGCAGTCACCTCTATATTATCCGAAGCACTGGCCGAACAGCTGTTCGCGTCCGTGAAGTCATAAGTTATCGTGT
>JAPKCQ010000137.1 GCA_026421165.1 Lewinella sp.
AATGGCACTACGCCTGACTACTGTGAAGTAATCGTTGAAGTACAAGACAACATGGGTCACTGTGAAGGTTCTACTGGCAACCTGTCCGGTTTGATCGCTACACAGAACGACGAAGCTCTTGAAGGTGTTGAAGTAACCCTTACCGGTGCTAACGGCATGGATGAGTTGTCCATGACCAACGCTGGCGGTGACTTCGAATTCACCAGCCTCCCGCTTGGTGGTGATTACACCGTTCAGCCTGCTTTCGCCCGCGCTTTCGAAGCCACTGAAGTTAAGTCTTCTGATGTTGTTACCATGATCGGCGTGATCCTCGGTACTACTTCTTTTGACAACGCTTACGATTTCATCGCTGCTGACGTTAACCGCGACATGGACTTGAACGTATTTGATGCAATTGCTACTACTCAGCGTATTCTCGGTCTCGAGGACGGCTTTGCAGGAGGCAACTGGGTATTCGTTACGGAGTCAACTGAAGTGAACGTTGCTAACCCTTACGGTGCAGCTTTCCCTGAGGTATACAACGTGAATGACCTAGAAGGTAGCCTTCGTAGCGTAAGCTTCGTTGCTATCCGCCTCGGTGATGTACGCAACGGCACTGGCCGTACCGCACAGATCCTCAACGTAGAAGATGCTCAGCTCGAAGCTGGCCAGACTTACACGATGGAGTTGAACGGTTCTGAGCTTTCTGCTTTCCAGGGTACGATTGAACTGGCTGCTGGTCTGGAACTCGTTTCCGCTGACTACACCGGCGAAGGTGCTATCAACTTGAACAACGCCGCTGAAGGTATGATCGCTGTTGCTCTTCGCAACAACGCCAGCCTCACGCTTGAAGTACGCGCTACTGCAGCGGTTACTCTTAGCGAGCAGGTAAGCCTGACTGACGCCATAACGGTTCGTGAAGGTGTTACTAGCAACGGTGTATCTAACGGTTTGGAGCTTAGCTTCACTGGTACTTCTTTCGAACTGGCCAACAGTCTCGAGCAGAATGCACCTAACCCTGTTGCTGATGTAACCACTATCACCTACACGCTTGCTACTGCTGGTAAGGCTACCCTAAACATCCAGGATGTACAGGGCCGCACCATCATGGTACGTGAACTGGAAGGTGTTGCTGGTCGCAACGTAACTACGGTTAACGTTAGCGAGCTCGGTGGTACTGTCGGTATCTTCAGCTACACGCTGACTGCTGGTAACTTCTCCGCTACTAAGAAGATGGTTGTTGTTCGCTAAGAACGGCTAATCCATCAGCCCTCCCGCTTGGGAGATAAAAGGCGGCCCCTCCGGAGAAATCCGGGGGGGCCGCTTTTGTTTTTATGGTAAAAGCCTATTACTTGGCACATCGAACGGGTGTACGCAGCGGTCTGAAGAATTGTAGGCTGAACAAAATTCCGTACTTTACCGATGCATACCACACCTTAACTGTTGAAATCCAGGGTAGGTATTCTGAATGTGTACGAAACTTCACTAATTTTGCGGTGAGATCACTCTCAGCTACTTCAACGACTATATGCCCATGTGGAAAAATCTTAAGTCCTATTTCATTCTCGAAGAGAAAGGAAGTACTAAGGTGGCAAGAACACTGCCTAATAAAAAAAAGCCAACAGTTGGTGCGGAGGACTTTGCTACTCCGCAGGCAGCTTCTTTTGTACCTGCGGCCGCGCCAACTACTAGCTCCGTAGTGGGAAGTGTTGATGACCGTTCGGTAAAGGTATTGATGGAGGCGATGGAAGCTGCTAACCTACCGGGCTTTGATTACCTGGAGTACAAGAAGTCAATCCAAAACCTAAAGAAGATGGACTTTACGAACAGTATTCGTTTCCAGACAGCCTACGCCACGGCCCAGAGTATGGGAGTGACGCCGGGCCAGCTACAGGAGTCTGCGCAGCACTATCTTGACGTGTTGGGAAAGGAGCATGGGAAGTTCTCGAATGCACTTAGCGGGCAGCGGGCAGCGCAGGTGAACGATAAAGAAGTGAAATTGAAGCAAATTGACGCCGAGGTGAAGCGCCAGGAGGCAAAGATTGAGGAGCTTCAGGCCCAAATAGAGAAATCGCTTACGGAGCAGACCAAGCTACGGGGCAGCATTAAAAACAGCGTTGATAAACTGGCCAAGACGCAGGCTGATTTTGAGACAACACTTAGCGTAATCACCGATGGTATTCGTCAGGATATGGCGCATATGAAAGAATTTCTGAAATAGTCGATGTTTTCCGGATGCTCGTCGATGGGTGTAAACCTACAGCGGGTTTATACCTTTTATTAGGGTGCGGTCCGTTGATTATCTTTGACCGTTTAGTTAACTTACTGAAAATTAAAAATTATGGAGGCACCACAGATGAAACCAAAATCATTTTGGAAAAAGCCGGAAGGCATTACTGGCCTACTTTTTCTAGCGGCAATAATTGGCGGAGTTGGCTTTTTGGCTTTTGCATTGCCCTGGGCAACGATTCTGGCAAACACCGCGTATATGGTGGCGACTATTGCGGCACTTGGGGTCCTGATATATATGGTTCTCGATCCTAAAATGCGTAATCTGGTCTTTTACGGCTACAAGAGTATCATGCGAGTGATTACTGGAGCGTTCGTGCAAATTGATCCGATAGGCATTTTGAAAACTTATGTTGAAGAGCTGCAGAATAACCTACGTAAGATGAATAAGCAGATTTCCCAGCTTCGTGCTCAGATGCATAAGCTAAAGGAACTGATTGTGAAGAACGAGCGGGAGATAAAGAACAATCTTCAGATTGCAGGGAAAGCGAAGGAGACCAATAAGCGTAACGTAATGATCCTGAAGAGCCGCCGAGCTGGTCGTTTAAAGGACAGCAATATGCGCTTGGAGGAACTCTACAAAAAAATGGAAGTGCTCTACCGAGTACTGACTAAGATGTACGAGAACAGCCAGATACTAGCTGAAGACATCAAAGACCAGGTGATGGTGAAAGAGCAGGAACGTAAAGCGATTCACGCCAGTCACGGTGCGATGACGTCCGCAATGAGTGTCATTAACGGTGACCCTGACCAACGGGCAATGTTTGATATGGCAATGGATAACATCACCGAAGACGTAGCCAATAAGGTTGGTGAGATGGAGCGTTTTATGGAAATGTCAGCAAACTTTATGGACTCAGTAGATCTACAGAACGGTGTATTTGAGGAAGAAGGCATGCAGATGCTGGAACAATGGGAAAAGGAATCTACCAGTCTTCTGCTTGGGGAAGAAAAGGACCAACTTTTGCTTCAGGCCCAAAGCGACAGTGAAGTGCTTGATCTGGACGCACCGGTGCCGGAGCGTGCACGGCAAAGTGGAGGCAAGAATCAGTACGACTCTTTCTTCGACTAAGCGACAGTCTCTACCGAAAACAGTCTGGTGTAGGAGTTTTCTGATCCAGGCTTCTTTATTTCCCGCTAAAATACCGGCGGACAATCAATACACACTGATATGGCACGTCTGACAACTTTCAGCAAGCTTCTTATTACCATTCTGATTCTTCTTGTCCTGGTTTTTGGCTTCAACTTTCTTACTGGCGGTAAGCTACTCAGCGGTATTCTGGGAGCAGAAGGGACAACTACTGAGACCACTACTGGCGATTCGGGTACAATAAATTCAGGAACTACTACCAGCAGTAACAGTGGTAATAACTCCGGCGATCCTATTCGGGTTGGCGTAGTTACCTGGGGCGGTTATGCGGGAGGGCAGTACTTTAACGAAGGCTTCAAAGCAACGAACCAAAGCCGCTTCAAAAAAGAGTACGGCATTGATGTAGAGTTCGTTCTGAACGATGACGTAGTCTCCAGCCTTAACGCCTGGAAGAACGGCGACATTGATGTACACTGGTACACCATTGATGCTATGCCGACGATCATGCCTGAAATGAAGGATTTCGATCCGGTTGTTCTATGGCAGGCGGACTGGTCTCGTGGAGGTGATGCCATTGTGGTCAAGCGGGGAATCAACTCCGTTCAGGATTTGCGTGGCAAAACGGTTGCTGTCGCCGAACTCACTCCTAGCCACTCGTTCTTATTATGGCTGCTTGATGCGGGTGATCTGAAACCGGACGATATCAAGATTGTTGCTCAGCCTTCTGCGATTGAAGCTGCCGCAGCGTTCAAGAGTGGTCAGGTGGATGCCGCTGTGGTTTGGTCTCCGGATGACGAGCTTAGCGTTCGTGCTGTGCCGGGATCAAAGATTCTTGAGAGTACGCGCTCTGCCTCCAACATTATCTCTGATGTGTTTTTTGCGAAGCGTAGTTACGTGGAAGCTAACCGGAACAGGCTCCAGAAACTGTACGAAGGATGGATGCGAGGTGCTGCAGAAATCAACTCCAGTGCAGCGGCTAAGCAGAAAGCTGCCAAAATTCTTGGCCGTGAGATGTCGCTCTCCGAAGCTGATGCAATGGGTATGATTAATAATGTTCGCCTTACTACGCACGGAGACAATGTTAACTTTTTCTCTCAAAACGCAAGTTTTCGGGGCACGACCGGTGGCGACCTCTACCGACGCATGGCCCAGGAGTATAAAAACCTCGGCTTCATAGAAGGTAGCATCGCTCCCTTCCGCACAGTAAGCTACGGTGGTAACCTTGTATCTGAAGCCAACGAACGTCTTACCGGTCCTGAGCACGCAGGTGAGGGGCAGACGGACTTCTCTCCTGTGACCGAAAAAGAGGGAACAGATAAAGAAGCCATTGCAACCAAGCGCATCAGTATTAACTTCCCCACGGGCGTATCCATACTTGATGACAACGCCAAACAGATTATCGACGAGGAGTTTGTACCAATCGCCAAGGCTTTCGGTAATGCCCGTATTCGGATTGAAGGCAATACCGATAATACCGGCTCATTGGCCACGAACCTAGCGCTGAGTAAAAAACGTGCTCAGGCGGTAGCCGCTTATCTCACCCGGCAGTACAATATGGATAGCGACCGTTTCATCATCGTGGGTAACGGCCCGAATAAGCCGATTGCTAATAACTCTAGTGGTAGTGGGCGGGCGCAAAACCGTCGTACAGATTTTGAGTTAGTTCGCTAAACATTATGTAGAATATCAGAGTTCAGAAATCGGGAGCCAGCGGAAGACCGTTGCTCCTGATTTCTAAATTATAGCAAATGAATCGGCTTCCGCCCATAACTTATCTCATCATTGGTTACATGCTCATTGCCTTCGGGTGGTGGAGTATTCTTCTGCTGCGCAAGAATGGGGAGGCCCATGATGCACGGGTAGAATTGTTTGCGCTACAAATGGCGGTACAGCGGGAAATTGATAAGCCGGCAGACTTCCGGGCAACGGAGGCCTACTATGATCTGGCGGAATCGTTCCATAGACAACAGAATATGATTATCGGTGAATCGGTACTTCTGGTGTTGAGCCTGGCTGGAGGCTTGTTTCTACTCTTCAGGAGTTTACGCAAAGAGATCAGCGCTGCGGAGCAACAACGGAATTTTCTGCTAAGCATTACGCATGAGCTGAAGTCTCCCCTCTCTGGTATTCGCCTTATTCTAGAGACCTTTCAGAAGCGTAGGGAGCTGAAGCCTGAGATTCAACAAAAGCTGAGTACCAACGCGCTTACGGAAACGGACCGTCTTACCTCGCTGGTTAACGACTTACTACTGAGTGCAAAGTTGGAACAGGCCTATCAGATCAACGAAGAAGAGATTGACTTGGGCACCCTCATCCACGAGGCGGCAGATACCGTGGCGATGAAGTACAAATCAGCCAACATACACGTCGATATTGAGACGGGTGTAGGCATGGTGAAAGGCGATCGTCTCGGTCTCACCAGTGTAGCGGTCAACCTGATGGAGAACGCGGCTAAATATAGCCAACCGGAACCGGTGATCCATACTTCTCTGCAAAGGGGGGGAGCAAGTGAATTAATCTGGGAAGTTTCGGACAATGGTATGGGGATTCCTGATCGTGAGAAGCATAGAGTCTTTACCAAATTCTACCGGATTGGTAACGAAGATACCCGGACAACTAAAGGCACGGGGCTCGGGCTTTTCATCGTCAAGCAACTGGTGGAAAAACACAACGGACAGTTAGAATTAAAGGACAATATGCCGAAGGGCACAACCTTCAGAATTTATCTTCCTACAACGTAGTAACATTGTCTCGACAACATTGATTTTAAAACCTTTTCTTTGCACCTGCGGTTGCGCCGTCTTACAGGCTTTTAGACCGCCAACACTTTAAGTGTTACTAACCAATTAACCAACGAACCAACCAAGTTGCCATGCAATCCACTCCCCTGACCGAAACCCACCGCGCTCTCGGCGCCAAACTTGTAGACTTTGCTGGCTTTGAAATGCCCCTGACCTACACCAGCCTCAAGGAAGAACATTTTGCCGTACGCGGAAAAGCAGGCATGTTCGACGTTTCGCATATGGGCGAATTCATCGTACGGGGAGCCGGTGCGCGTGATCTCGTACAATACGTAACCAGCAACGACGTGGATAAGCTGGTGGAAGGCCAGGCCCAGTACAGCTGCCTACCACGCCCTGTAGGCGGTATCGTTGACGACCTGCTGGTGTACCGCCTCCCTGCTAACCCGGCGATGGGCATGAGCGACGAGCACCCGGCTTACATGTTGGTGGTTAACGCCGGTAACATCAAAAAAGACTGGGACTGGATCACGAGCCACAACTCCTTCGGAGCTGAAATGATTGACATCAGCGGGAATACAGCCCTACTGGCCGTACAAGGCCCTCTTGCCTCCGAAATTCTCCAGCTCCTGACGGATATTAAACTCGATGAAATTTCCTACTACCACTTCGTACGCGGCAGTATGGCTGGTCACGACAATGTGATTATCTCTGCAACGGGCTATACCGGTGCCGGAGGTTTCGAACTCTACCTAAGTAACGATGGCGCAGAATTAGTCTGGAACGCAGTAATAGAATCGGGTAAAGAAGCGGGGCTTATTCCCTGTGGCCTTGGCTCCCGCGATACCCTTCGCTTAGAGAAAGGTTTCTGTTTGTATGGTAACGACATCAACGATACTACTACCCCACTGGAAGCTGGTATGGGCTGGGCCACTAAGCTCAAAGTGGGTGACTTTGTCGGTCGCGATCACTTGATTACTCAAAAAGAAGCAGGTTTAGAGCGCCGCTTGGTTGGGTTTAGAGTCAACGGCCGCCGCGCGCCGCGAAACGGTCATGGGATTCTTGATGTGGATGGTAACAAGATCGGAGAGGTGACGAGCGGTACACACTCGCCTTCACTCGATTATCCGGTGGGGTTGGGTTACGTTACTCTCGGGCAGCATACACCGGGCACGAAAATTCAGATTGATCTGGGGCGGAAGACTATGGAGGCTGTGGTGGTTCGTACTCCGTTCCTTTAAGGCTGGCCCGCTCAACGAGCGCACGCATCATTAATTTCACCAGTAGGGCGGGCGTAAGCTCTAGCCTTACGGATTAGATACGCTAATTAGCGGAGAAGGTCCAGGAGGAGGTTGCCTTACGGGTGGCTTCCTCCTCGTCTTTCCAGCGGATAAGCTCGTGATAACGCCCATTTTCCCAATCACTAAGGCAGTTGTCGTAAAATTCACTAGCGGGGTCTCCCGAAGCGCCGCCGGGTAGGGTTCCCCAGGCGCGGGGAGCGGGGCCGAGCTCTACGACCATTCGCCAACTGGCTCCGTGGTTGTTGCTCAGTGAGCGGGGTGTGAAGCGTGCGCCTCCGGTTCGGATCAGGTCAGAACCAAAGCCAGGAATGGCTCCAAGGTGGCGGACGTAGGTATTGCGGTATTCTGCCCATATTTTAGGCTGCTTGCCAGCGAGGTCTTCCTCTATTTCGTCAAAGGCACGTTGGGTGAGGGTCGCGGCGGTTTCCTTGAAGTCTACTGTAGATTGGATGTCGAAAATAGCGTTGCGGGCATCTTTTTTGAGGAGCTCGTTTAGTTTCCAGGTTTCCGGGCGGAGGTAGCCGGAGTCTGCCGGCATCTCGTCAAAAGTGAGGTCGTAAACCTTGGTTCGCCACCTTTCGAAAAGGGTGGCGGCGCGGCTTTCCCCCTCGCAGCGGTAGTCCCATTCAGAAATAAGACGGAGCAGCGCGTGGCCTTCGTCAGTAAGTGCGCGACGGTTGATTCGGGCAATTAGTAATGGGGTGAGCTCTTCGGCGAGGAGGGAATGACTGCTGAGTTGAAGTTCCTTCATTTTGCGCTGGTTCATCGTTGTTTCCCGGGCGAGGTAGCGGTTGATGAAGCGGCCCCGGTACTCGTCGAAACCACCGGTATAGGGATAGGGGTAGTTCGGTCCGGTAGTGGTCTGGTTGGCGGATGAGACGAAACCACGGGTAGGGTTTTTGTGTACTGGCCGCTCGGCGAAGGGAACATAGCCGCGCCAGTTATTGGCCAAGGTGTTGCCCGGGGTGGTGAAACGGCCGGATTGACCGGGCGCACGTAAGGGGAAGCCTCCGTTGGGACGAATCGCGATGTCTCCATCTTTATGGGCGAAGATGAAATTCTGGGCGGGGTCGATGTAGCCTTTAAGGGCCTGGACGTAATCGTCGTAGTTTTTGGCACGCATCAGCCCGAGAAAAGTGCCGGCCATGGTGTGGGGGCGTACGCTTTTGCCCGGCGCGTCGTGGCCGAGGTAGCGCATGGCGTGGTCGGCGTAGGGGCCGTCGGTAAAGGGTACTGGGCCAAAAACGGTCCAGGGTGTACGAATGATCAAAGGATCAGAATCTTTTAGTAGCAGGGTATCAGTGACGATGCGGGCCGGTGTTTTTTTACCGTCGAGTAGGTAATGAGTGCGGGAGCCGTCGGTCCATTCGATCCGGAACCAGTCGGTTACATCGTGGCCCACATTGGTTTCTCCGTAGGCAATGTGGTCGTTGAAGCCCATGATGATGCCAGGCGAGCCGGGAAGGCTAACGCCGCGGGCATTTACTCCGGGAATGGTGATTTGTATTTCGTACCAAATGCTTGGCAACGTAAGGGCCAGGTGTGGATCGCTGGCCAGAATTGGGTGGCGGGTGTTGGAGTGGCTGGGGCCAACGGCCCAGTTGTTGGAACCGTTGTCCGGATGGGCGGGCATCAGGGTGTAGGGCTCCGTACTTACGGCGTCGTAGCCGTTGGCATCATCACCTGAAGGTTTATAGGGCGAGGTCGCAGGTGCAGGGGAAGCTTTAAGGAGCAAGCTAGTTCTTGAAACCGGGCCTTGCCGCTTCATTCCGGCTTCGTTCGGTGACAGCGTTTTCGCCGCCTTTTTATATCGACCGTCATCCGGCACAATGGGGCTGTCTCCTGGGAAGTGGTTGGGGTAAAAGGCATTGAAAACATCTTCGCCTAAATCTTTTATTGTCCGGTCGGCAGCAGCGTCCGTATACCGACTACTCAAAGATTGAGACATTCCCTTCATCAAGAGTGCCGTACGGTACGGAGACCAGCGCAGGGGAGCGTGGCCCAGAAGTTTGTATTCGATGGGGTAGTCTTCGGGCTCGAGCTGGTCGATCCAAGTGTTGATGCCTTCGGCGTAAGCTTCCAGTACGCGGAGGTCTTCGGGGAAATTTACCGCCATCGTATCGGTCTCGTTCCGGGCTGCCTGACGGAAACCCCGGCGGATCTGCATGGAATCACGCGCCAGGGTCCGGGTACCGAGCACTTCACTGAGGCTGCCTTCGGTAGAACGGGTACTAATGTCCATCTGCCAGAGCCGGTCGGCAGCGCTGACGTAGCCCTGGAGGAAAGCGGCACTCGCTATATCCGGCGCGAAAATATGCGGAATCCCAAGTTCGTCAAAATGAACGCTGCCTTTGGCCAGGGGATGGCTAAGGCTTAGGTTTCGCTTTTCTTCCCGTTCGCTCAGTTTCGGGCGGCTGTTGTGCCAGAAACCTTTCTGAGGATGAAAGAAGTTACCGAGTGCGGGTACGGGCAGGCCGGCGGGGTTGGGGTAGCTACCGAAGATTAGCCAGACGAAGAGAATGGTGCCTGATACGGCTAGGTGGATATATTTCATAACATGTCAGTGGCTCAAGGTAGGAATATTATTTACCGTAGTTCAATCTTTCGGCACTCCAGAGTTTACGTCTTCTGCTCCACTACGGTTTTTTAGAGATGTCTCCGGTGAGCGCGTAAAATACTACGTAAGAAGTTTACTTGCCGGATCATACTGATCACGATATTTAGGCGGCCTAGATGAAGGTTTTTGTTTGAGAACAATCATAAAGTGTCCTTCAAATTCGCATTATTACCGGGCGTGGCTTTTCTTTGCGATCTTATTCTCTGTTTGAACGGTTGTTGGTAAAACTAAGCCGCGAGGCGAAACCTAGACATCTGCACTCTACCGCCTCTAAGCTTTAAAATCGCCTTGCCGACATGAATATTCCTCGCTTTTTGACTCTTGCCTTCTTATTGTTTTTTGCACACACTTCCGTTGCTCAGCGGGGGAACCCCGCTACGGCAGATACCGTTAGCCTGCAGGGACAATTCGACGAGATGCTCCAGGTGTCTAGTAAGTATCAGGTTTACAAGACGGTACGACGGGCGTTCCTTGATGCGTTCATGGCTAACGTGAGTGACTCGATTCGTTCGCACACGAATGAAATAAATCTATTAGAAGGCAGAATTAGTGACCAGGAGAATAAAATAGGAGAACAAGCGGTATTGATCGATGACCGGGAAGGGCAGATAACGGCGCTTACGGACGAAAAAGACAGCATTAGCCTGTTAGGAATACCTTTATTGAAAGTGATTTACAATTTGATCCTCTGGTCTGTTATCATCGGCTTATTCGCCATGCTATTGTTTGCTTTGGCCCGAATGCGCCTTGCGGTCGGCTCTGCCCGGGAAGCTAGGAAGGACTTCGAGGCCATAAGTGAAGATCTGAATAAAAGCCGTAAAAACCGCCTGGAGGTGGAGCAAAAACTACGTCGGCAGTTGCAGGATGAGATTAATAAGAATAAATAGA
>JAPKCQ010000138.1 GCA_026421165.1 Lewinella sp.
CTACCGCTATGCCCCGAGGGTTCTCAAACGGGAGCGAGAAGTAAGATATCCCACTCCTCGCTACCGCTCGGGCTTACTCGGAGCACAGCTCACTCGCCCTTAGTTACTGATAACCTGGCAAGTAATCCTACCAACACAAATCAGCTTCCCAGCCTCATTAGAAATCTCCACCGACCAAACCTGCACGCGTCGGCCTATCCGAACGGGCATTACTTTACCGATCACTTTCCCACCTTCCGGTACGCCGCGCAGGTGACTGGCGTTAATCTCTGTACCGACGACATAGTCGCTACCAACATTGGTCACAGAGATCATACCCGCCACGCTACCCAGCGTCTCAATCAAGACGCAGGAAACGCCGCCATGAAGCATGCGCATCGGCTGTACTGAGCGGTGGTCAACGGGCATTTCGGCGATGAGGTAATCGTCACCTATTTCAGTGAATACTATGCCGAGGTGGTCTACGGCAGTGTTTTGGCCGGAGGCATTCAGGCCTTCCAGGGTGGGGAGTGTTTTCCAGATCATTAATTAGACCGTTAGTTTGTTAGAAGTTGGACCGTCAGAACATTTGTTCATCAGGCTAAGGGTCTAACAATCTAACGGTCTAAAGTTCTAACTTCTAAAGTGCTATTTCTTTCCGGGAATGGGTGGGCCGGCTGCGGGCAAAATAGCATCATAAACGGCATCTCCCTTCCGCTCATTAAATTCCTTGCGCATGGCCTTGATCGTTTCGGGGCTTTTGTAGAGATCGTACATCGTGAGGGCCATGGCTTTACCGGCGTAGTTCATTCCTTTGTGGCCGATGCTCATACCTCCGCAGGCAACTACAGCCCAGCTGTGCCAGGGTGTGCCAACTGGTGCGGTGGTAACACCGAGGCGAACTTCCGGCACGAGCCAGCTAACGTCGCCAACGTCGGTACTACCGCCACCGGGGTGTTCTCTCGTCGCCAGGAGGGGTTTAACGGTTCCGTCGATGCCGACTTTTTCCTTACCGGTAGCGTCCTGAATACCGTGAGCAAATTCTGTTTCGGCGGCAGTGTAGGTAAGGTCGCCGAGCAGCTCAAGGTTACTTTGCAGTACTTCGCCACCAGCCCGGTTTACCAGTACTTCGTGGAGGCCGGAAACGAGGGTGATCTCGTATTCTACGTTGGCCATCATCGCGGCACCTTTGGCAATTTCTTCTACGCGTTTCCAGACGGGCATCATGCCTTCGCGGTTGGAGTCGCGGACGCGGACCCAGTACTTGGCGTAGTCGGGCACTACGTTCACCACGTCGCCAGCCTGCTGCATGTGGGTGTGGATACGAACAGTAGGTCTCACGTGCTCACGGTAGGCGTTGATGCCCATGCTCATGAGCTCCATAGCGTCGGCTGCGGAACGGCCGTTCCAGGGGTCAGCACTGGCGTGGGCGGCCTGGCCGCGGAACTCTACGATGAAGTCGACCAGGGCAAGACTAGACTGAACGTTGGCGCTGGTTTCGGCGCTGGGGTGCCAATCTATGCAGGCGTCGAGGTCATCAAACTGGCCGTCGCGGGCAAAATAGAGCTTACCGAAGTACTTCTCCTCGGCGGGGGTGCCGTAGAAGCGAACGGTGCCTGTGATTTCACCGCGGTCCATCGCGTCCTTGATGGAAATGGCGGCGGCGAGGCTACCGACTCCGAAGAGGTTGTGCCCGCAGCCGTGGCCGGCGGCGCCTTCCTTCAGTGGAGATTTGGTGGGCTGGGCTTTTTGGCTGATGCCTGGAAGAGCATCGAATTCACCGAGAATTCCAATGATTGGCTTACCGCTGCCGTATTCGGCGATGAAGGCGGTGGGCATTTCGCTCACGCCACGCTTTACGCGGAAGCCTTCTTTCTCGGCGTAGTCGGCCAGTAGGCGGGCACTTTCGCTTTCCTCGAAGGCGACCTCGGCAAGGGCCCAGATCTTGTCGGAAAGCTCGATGAGTTCATCATTGCGTTCGTCTACTGAAGCGACGATGCGCGCTTTTGCGTCTGGCATTTCTTGGGCGCGGACGCTGGTGCAGAGAAAGCATGCTAAAAAGCAGAGCAGGATGGTTGGTCTTTTCATTTGAATGGTGTGGTTGGTTACTTAAGCCGTTAAGGTAAGTATTTACGCCCAACTCGCCGGGTGAATTTCAAGGAAGTTTATACACCGGTCAAACTATCGCATCGTACCCTTTTTACAAATTTTTACTTCTTTGCGAGCACCAAGTCTCTACATTCGTGTAAACTACCCCCAGTGAAGTATTTCTGTCTACCGTTCCTTCTATTAATCGTCCTCACATCGCTACAACGCTGCGGAAGAACAGGAAACGCCGCCCCGGCAATCAGTAACATCTCCGAGCCCGAGCCTTCTCCTCGTCAAACCATCCGTACGGCCATGCGTGCCTCCGTTTGGCGCTTCGTTTACTGCCTGGAGGAAGGAACCGATGATGCCGGATTGGTGGACTTGCTGCAAGAAATGGCAAACAAACAACCCTTCGGCAAACGCATCGAGGTGGTAAGTTGTGACGCCGTTGGGACCGACAGCCTCGGCGCCGGACCGGTTACCATTTTTGGCAACCGCCTGCCCGCAGGAGCCGAGAAACTGCCGGTTGGGAAAGACGGACCAGCCTGGAGACTGTCCCCGAATAAAACCTTCACCAACGAAGATGTATTGCTGATGCCTTATTACCGCAACCCCTGGTCAGAAGAAGCTACCGTAGCCGGCTTCTTCCTATCCGACGACCTTGCGGAACTGGTTAGCCGCCTGAAGATCGAGTACGGGGCTCAGGCCGACCGGATGTTCTGGCCCAACTGGGCGTACGAACTGCACCGGGCCAATGGCGACCTGATCTACGGCTCCTTCGTCGATACCAGCTGGAATTTTGATCCGAAAGCAGAGCTCGCTTTAAAAGCTCCCGGAGCGCCAGTATCTGAAGACGGCGGAATCAAAATTTTCGCTTACGACGGTGAAGTTGCGCCCGGTGAAGTGGATAAGGTCCGCAAGAACCTGGAGTTGATCCGTTTGCTTGCCAACCTTGTGCTTGATGCGGACAATGACTTTTATCCGGAAGTCCGCCTCTACCCGAGCCTGGAGCGAATTGGGCTGCGTACGGGAAATATGGCTGCGGTGCAGTATAACGAGGAGGAAAAAGTGATGCACCTTGTTCCGTCCTTCGTGAATGCCGAAGACCTTCGTTTATCCTTCGAGGCCTGGCGTCCGTTCATTAGTTGGGAAGGGAAAAAGGGTAGTTGGCAGCAGGCCGTCGCGCTCATCCAACGGCAGGCCGGGCCTGCGCTTAACGGTTACGCCCAGCGAATGATGGAAGCCCGAAGGCTCGAAGGATCCGGACTGATAAAGATGCTAACCCAGGAAGACCCAAGCCCCTACCTTGAGGAAGCGCGTGCCCGCCTGCAGGCCGCGGTGGTTCGCCCAAAATCCGAGGGTTACCTCGCGGAAGACCTCCAGGCGCTTGCTGACGGCGGAGACCTTACCTCCTTGCCTTCATCCGGAACCCTTGCACCTGCGGCCGCGCCCCCAATAAAAAAGCTTCCGCCAACCAAAGCACTCGCGGGAATGACCTTCGCCCACGAAGGCTACCGCATTCATAATGGCTACGGTGGTGAGAAGATAAAGCCTTCGTTGGACAGCCTCGGCAAGCTCAACGTCAACGCCCTGGCGATTGTCCCCTACACGTTTATGCGCAAGCCCAACGTACCGACTACGCTGTTCATCCCGAGCGCTGCCGGACAGGAAAACGACTGGGCCACCATGTGCTCGGCGCGGGAAGCGCACAAACGCGGCTGGTTCACCATGTTGAAGCCCCAAATCTGGATCGGTGGCGGCCACTGGCCTGGTGACGTAGACTTTGTAACGGACGAGGATTGGGATACCTTCTTCGCCAATTACACCTACTGGATCATGCACTACGCCGTAATGGCCGAGCGGGAACAAATCGGCGCACTTTGTCTGGGCACAGAACTGGTAAAGACCACCATTAAGCACCCCGGACGCTGGAAGGAAATCATCGCTAAAGTCCGGAAAGTATACGGCGGCCAACTCACCTACGCCGCCAATTGGGGCGAAGAATTCGATGGCTTTACCTTCTGGGAAGACCTCGACGCTATTGGCCTGAACTCTTACTATCCACTGAGCGAAAAAGACGAACCGACCGACGAAGAACTGCTCGCCGGGGCCCGCAAGTGGATGAGCATGGCCGCTGAAGTCAGCCGCAACACTAAGCGCCCTCTCTGGCTGACCGAAGTAGGCTTCCGCTCGGTCGATAAAGCCTGGACTAATCCCCACGCCGACGGAGGAGACCGCAACGCCAACGGAACCGCCCAGGCCCGCTGTTTTGAAGCACTGACGACAGCAGCGAACGAGACTCCCGAACTTAAAGGCATGTTCATCTGGAAGTGGCCCAGTTACCTCGGCCGCGAAAACTGGCGTGGAGGTGGTAAAGGATTTTCCCCAGGGGGCAAACCCGCTGCCGAAGTGGTTGGTGCGTTTAATGATGAATGGAGGAAGCGTTGACGTTTAGGAACGTCGATTTAATAACTGTCTGATTTGCGGCCTGGTATTTTTGTTTCTACGTTCTCAAAAAATCCTTTGCATAGTTTTAGCTACGGAAATGATTTTTTGTGCGCGCAGGGGCAAAATAAGACGGCCGAAAAGCGACAGTTATTGAATTGACGTTCCTTAAGTACCCAGAAGACAAGGGTTACCGTTTTCGAGCAAACATTCTAACCCGGTATGCGCTTAGCGAAAAAGAGATGTCATCTTCGTGTGAATAATAAATCACACTGGGTTGAGCGCTTACAGCGCGATTATTATAACTAGCAACCGCGCTATAAGCACTCAACCCAATCAAGAAGGACAACTTACCTTGTGTACGTTCACTTCAACTAAGCCCGCAAAACACCAGCTACTATGCGCTTCCTATTCACCACCGCTTTAAGCCTCTGCTTTCTGTTCTGTTCCGCTCAACCGGCAATTGTCCTGGTTGATAAAATAGAAGGCTTTACCCGGCCGGTAGACATCACGGGGGCAGGAGATGGGAGTAACCGCCTTTTTGTGGTTGAGCAACCCGGACGCATTCGGGTGATTGACCAAATTACCGGAATGATCCAAGGGGCCGATTTTATCGACCTAAGGTCCATCGTTCGCGATGCGGGTAACGAACAGGGCTTACTCGGGCTGGCCTTCCACCCTGACTTTCAGAACAACGGTTATTTCTTCGTCAACTTCACCTCGAATGGAATAGTAACGCCCAACAGGGGCGAAACAGTTATTGCTCGGTACACGGCGACCGGAGCTAATCTGGATGCCGTAGAGATCGGTAGCCAAAAGATCCTGTTGAGCGTCGCCCAACCGTTCAGTAACCATAATGGCGGAGACCTTGCTTTTGGGGCCGACGGGTACCTGTACATTGGTACCGGAGACGGTGGTAGCGGTGGCGACCCTCAGGATAACGGACAGGACCCCCAGTCCCTGCTGGGTAAAATGCTTCGAATCGACGTAGACGTTGCGGACGAGACAACTCCTTATGGGATCCCTGCCGATAATCCTTTCGTCGGGAACAGCAATGTTCTCGATGAAATATGGGCGCTGGGCCTGCGCAATCCCTGGCGTATTTCTTTTGACCGGGCGACCAACGATTTATGGGTTGCGGATGTAGGACAGGTAGCTCGCGAAGAAATTGATTTTCAACCCGCCTCCAGCACGGGAGGCGAGAACTACGGATGGGACTGTCGGGAAGGCACTACTGATTATCCGGCTACCGGAAGCTCTCCCGGCTCTGCTTCCAGTCTCTGCGGCAACGGAAGCGTCTACACCGATCCCATTTTTGATTACCCACGCAGTTCGGCTACGGGCGGATTCTCCATAACGGGCGGCTTTGTTTACCGGGGAACCCAGGCTGATGACCTCCTTGGGCATTACGTCTGCGCTGACTATCTCTCCTCGAATTTCTTTCTGATCACGCCGGATACGGGAAGCGGACGGAGCCTCGTCGTACAGCGCAACTTACCGATCGGCAGCATCTCCACCTTCGGGGAAGACGATGCGGGGAACCTATACGTAGCAGACTTGTTTGAAGGGGATATCTACCGGATTACCAGTGATATGATTCCGGTCAGTGTCGCAACAATACGAAGCTCAGCGGATGGACCTCGGATTTTCCCAAACCCTGCCTACCGTGACTTCACCGTTAGCATTCCCGAACTACAGCAGTCAGGTACGGTGAACGTGCGCGTATTCTCTTTCGGAGGGAAGCTCGTTTACCAGAAAATGCACCTTGAGGATGGTGGTCCGATAGAGGGGAACTACGTTTTACCGGAGGTCCCCAGCGGTGTCTACCAGGTGCTGATCACTTACGATAAGGAGACCTTTGTCCGTAAGCTGGTGGTGGAATGAGGAACGCTTTTACCATCTTTGGCGAAACGCTGATAACGCATGCCCGCTAAAAGACCAAGACTACCACTTCACTTTCAAATCCTCATCGGCATCTTTGTCGGGGCGGGCATTGGCTTTACGGCCTCGACCATTGCCGGCGGGCCAGCCTTCGTAACCAACTGGGTAAAGCCGGTCGGAGACATCTTCATCCGGCTGCTCAAGTTCATCGCCGTACCGCTCATCTTCGTTTCGCTGACCAAAGGAATAAGCGATCTTAAAGACCTTACTTCTCTCTCCCGTATGGGTTTACGGACCATCGGTTGGTACATGCTCACGACGGTTTTCGCGGTACTGCTTGGTCTTTTATTGGTGAACTTCTTCGAGCCGGGAGCTTTCGTCAGTGCCGATACCCTGGCTACGCTGGAAGCCGGGATGCCCGCCAGCATCAGCGAAAAGGTAGAGATCGGCACCCGCAACGCCGCGGGTGGCCCGTTGGACTTTTTCGTCAGAATCGTTCCCAGTAATATTTTTGAAAGCCTGAGCCAGAACGGCAGCCTACTACAAGTAATCTTCTTCACGATTTTCTTCAGCATCTGCCTGTTGTTGGTGCCGGAGGAAAGCCAGTCTCCCGTAAAGAAACTGATCGATGCGCTGAACGTGGTGTTGTTGAAGATGGTGGACGTAATCATCATGGTTTCACCCTACGCCGTGGTGGCCCTGATGGCCGCGCTCTTCGCTGAAACCTCCGATGCGGGCATCATCAAGGCGCTGATCAGTTACGCGGGGGTGCTGTTGTTCGGGATGGCCATCATGCTGGTTATTTATTCGCTGCTGGTCCGCTCGTTTACGGGCATGCCCGTTATGACTTTTGTACGGGGAATAATGCCTGCGCAGCTGGTCGCACTCTCTACCAGTTCGAGCATGGCGACCCTGCCGGTAACGATGGATTGCCTGGAAGAGCGGTTGGAAGTGGACAACGAGGTGGTCAGTTTCGTCTGCCCGGTTGGCGCCACGATCAATATGGACGCTACCAGCCTGATGCAAGCCATCGCGACGGTTTTTGTTTGTCAGGTACTGGGGCACGAGCTGGCCTGGAACGACCAATTGGTGATCGTGCTCACGGCGACGCTGGCGAGTATCGGCGCGGCGGGTGCGCCGAGTGCAGGCATTGTGATGCTCGTTATTGTGCTAGAATCCGTTGGCTTTCCTTCGGAAAAGTTACCGCTGGCGCTGGCGATGATTCTGGCCGTAGACCGACCACTGGATATGTGCCGGACGGTGGTTAATGTTACTGGTGATGCCTGTGTGGCGGTGCTTGTAGGTGCATCGACTGAGGTTGCTTCGGAGAGCAATTAAGAAACCTTTTTTGCACCTGCGGCCGCGGCCCTTAATTTAATAAAGTGCCATTCTTGATCTGGTGGACTTTACCCTCACCGCACTTAAAGTTACTTCCACCGGTACTACTGTTGCGCAAAAAGAAAAACCGCAAGCATCAGAGAGATGCGAGCGGGCTTTCTAAAATAACAGGTAATAGAGGGCAGTTGATCAATCCCTCGTTGCTATAGCGGGAGCGGCACGTCCATAGTTTCCTACCTGTACGGATTTTTGGATCCTTTTTTGAACTGGGGGCTTTTTGGGCGGGGCCGCAGGTGCAAAGTGATGGACGGGGCATTGCTCTTCAAGACGGTCATTGTCCCGGTCGAGCCGTTCGCTACGTGCCTACCTATGGCGGTCCAGGGCGAGTTCCTAGGGCGAAAAGCGGCTAAATATCATGCATTTTGTTGCTTCGCAACGCAGAAACTCGCTCTGGAAGGGCTTGACCGGGACAGTATTTCACCTAGGGGGCTACCGCAAAATCGTCACCTGCCCACTCAACGCAACCGTTGATCCGTCAATGAGTAATGCCTCTAGGTAATAAACATAAACACCCGGAGCCGCATCCTTGCCATCCCACCAGTTTTCGCCCCTAAGGGCCCAGCGGAGATTGCCCCAGCGGTCGAAGATCTCCCACCTGGTGACCGCCTCTATTTCGGGACCGACGCCGGGGGCGAAGACATCATTCACGGCATCGTCATTAGGGCTGAAGGCCGTTGGTAGGTACAGCCGGGGTGCTGCGCGGTAGACGTTCAGTAAGATGCTGTCGGTGGCGGTGCAGCCACGGTCCGTAACCGCAGTTAGTCGGTAAATGCCATCCGTTGTTGGTTGCAGGCTTAGGCTGAAGTTCTGGGTAGTGGAACTATTGGGCAGTGTCCAGTTGTAAGCAACAAAATTTTGATCTGGCCCGGAGGCAGGTGCAAGGAGGGTTTCATCGCCGAGTCGTACCCGTTGAGCACCGGCAATTTCTATACTAACCGGACCAGCCGGCGGCACACTTACCTGCCTGAAAACTTCACAGCCGGTAGAATCCCTGACAATAAGTTGGTATTCTCCGGTTGGCAGGCCAGTCAGTACATCAGGGATAAAGTTTGGTAAGGGAAGGAGCTTTAAATCCCCGGAACCCGGAGGTTCAAGGCGGATGGTTCCGGAGCTGTCTCCCGGGCAGACCGGAGCGCTGACCTGAAGTGAAGCACTACTACGGGTCACTTCGTCCACAAGCACCTCAAGGACCAACGGTCGGCACTGAATGGCGTCGTTTACGGTGACCTGGTAGTTTCCGGCGGGTAAGTAGGCGGTGTTTCCGTTCGCTCCGGAGGCCGACCAGCTGAAACTCAAAGGAAGCGCTAAGCCACTTGCACTGATCCGTACTTTAGCTTCCGTCAGTCCACAATCCCGCCGGACGGAATAGGTGGCGGAAGGACCGTTGGAAATAATCAGTTCGGTGAACTGGATGGAGTCGCAGCCACTGATGGAAGAGGGTAGGGTATCTGCATAAACACCGGCCTGCCTCCGGAATGCCCCTGCGATGAATACCGAATCTTCCCGGCAGACGAAAGTTTGGAGCAGGCTGCGCGCCGAGCAGTCTTCGCAAGTCATGTTGCAGTCGTCGGCAGCGGTGAAGTTGGCCGCCTCCATTCCGGTAGCGGCGTCGTTCCAGCTGGTTATCAGTTCATTGGTTTCCAGGCTGGCGTTTTGCCAGTCGTTGGTGAGGGGTTCGACGCTTACTTCCAGAGAGCGGACGTTGAGGCAACCCGCATCGGACAGTCCGTTGGGATCGAGGCGAAGAACAAGGCCCTTGCGCGGCGAACCATCGGTATAGCTGAAGGAAGCCAGTGCGGTAATCCCCGTATCATCCGTATGGAGCTGTTGGTTGGCGCGGAGATAGAGAAGTGCATTGCCTGGTATTTCGTAGCTGCGGGCCCAGTTCACCTCTCCGGTCAGGCTTAGTTTCATCAGCCAGGGATCGCGCTTACCGATTAGGCTGATGCCGTAGATGAGTAGTCCGCCGTTATGAGGTTGCAGTTCAATGCCGAATTCGCCGTTGAAATCGGTTAAGTCGTAGCTGCGGTTCCAGAGGAGGGTTCCGGTTGCGGGATCGAGGCAACTCAGGTAAACGGTGGTATTGATGCCGCCGGTGATGTTGCCGATGTTGCCCCAGTGGAGCACGAAGAGTTGGTTGCCTACCAATTCGACGTCGAAGGCGTAGAGCCTGCCGTTGATGGTTCCCCGCACGGGGCCGACCTGGGTCCATTCCGGCGTTCCATTTGCTGTTATGCGGGAGACGGAGGCCCGGATGTCTCCCGTTCCGCCCGTAGCGGAAACGTTGCCGACTACGTAACGGGTGCCGTCCGGAGCCAGGCTAGCGTCGAGGAAGGATTCATCACCACGGTAATCATAGCGGATGGCCGCTTGGCTCGGCTGGCCGTCGGTTTGGTTCACTTGCTGGCTGTAGGCGGAGATGAAGACGGGGAAAGCTTCGCCCAGGCGGCTGCCAAGGAGGAGGTATTCGTCGCCGTTCAGAATTTTGATGCCCGTTAGTTCTGAGCTGATGAAGTCTGGCTGCAAAAAATAGAGCAGGCTATCCGCATTGGGGTCGTACCTAAACAGGTAGGCCTGTTGGATATTGTCGTTGAAAGTAGTACCAACTCCCGCGATGTTACCAGCCTGGTCCACCACCAACTCGTTGAGGGTAGAGAGTTCAGTGCTTTCGCTTCCGGTGCGGACGACGCGCCGCCAGCGGAGGTTCCCCTGCCGGTCTAAACGGCTCAGTACGATATGCCCGCCGACGCCACCGCCCAGCAGGAGGTCTCCGGAAGGGCCGGGGTAGGTTAGGGCGCAGGTGATGCGGAGGTCGCGGCCCTGCTCATCGGATAGTAGGTGGGTGAAGGTTTCGCCTGTGCAGTTGCTTTCTTGCGCCAGGGTGGTTCCGGGCAGGAATGTTAGTAGGAATATTAGTTTACTTAATGCGGTTTGCATGTTGGGCTCAAGGTACGGCTTCTGGTTTTTGCTTGGTGCCTTTCAAAGCCCTAAGGGACGCCGTATAAATAACTTACGCCTTTTGACCGCCTTGTTTTGCCCCCACCAAAAT
>JAPKCQ010000448.1 GCA_026421165.1 Lewinella sp.
CCCGACGCAGAACTCCGCCAACAAAGAATAATCTACACCGCCGCCGCCCGCGCCCGCGTAGAAAAACTAGACTCCGCCCTGGTCGTTATCACCCGCGTGATCGCTCAGCATGACGGCTACCTCTCCAGCCAGCACCGCTCCAATTCTACCTACGAACACACCGCCCAGCTTACCATCCGCCTACCGGCTGATAAGCTGAATGGCGCCCTAGCGTTTCTGCCTCAAATCGCCGTCGAAATCGACTACCAAAACCTCGATAGCCGTGACGTTTCTGCCGAATGGCTCGACCTCGAAAGCCGCCTCCAGACCAAGCGCGACGTCCGCGATCGCTACGTTGAGATCCTGCGCAATCGTGCCCAAAAAGTGGAAGACATTCTCAACGCCGAAGATAAAATTCGCGTAATCACCGAAGAAATCGAAGCCAAAGAAGGTCGTCTCCGCTATTTACGTGACCAGGTGTCTCTCTCCACCCTCACGCTTGAACTTTACGAAACGGTGGAATACCGTAGCACCGGGCCGACGGTTACGCGGGGCTTCGGTAGTAAGTTTTTGGACCGCCTGTCTTTTGGTGGACAGATGGTTCAGGAGATGGTGCTGGGTCTAGTGGCGCTTTGGCCGCTGTTGATTCTTGGCGTGCTTGCTTTCTTCTTTGTTCGGCGATGGCGCGCTAAGCGGTAGGTTCTCCGCGCCTTTAGGCCGGAGAGCGTAGCGAGTATTTTCTGTAGTGCGAAGTGAATTTTTCGCTACGCTCCCCGGCCCAAAGGCCGGGCAACCATTAGGAACCGAACATGCGCTCCAGCATCCGCACCGTAATCAGGTAAGTAGGCCGAACGCCATCAGTCCCCAAACTACCACTGGCCAGTGTATGTCCGGTAATTAAGGGGTTATCACTTGCATAGTAGGCATACCGAACCTTCAAATCCGGGCTGACGGATTTTCGGATGTGGGTGGCGGCTTGAATAGCTTTCTGATAGTGCGCACCTTCCATTTCCAGGCCTGCAGCTTTCCAGCTGCTGGTGAGGAAATAATCCAGAATGGGGATGTTCTGCAAACTTGTGCCGAGTACGGTGACCATTGGCCCTTCGAAAACGCCCAGTCCTTCGCCTTCAAAATCAGCGGCAGTAAAGTCATTATCGAATGGGTAATTATCTGCCGTACCTTCAAAAATATGGGCGTTGGGTACCATGATGTCGCCCTTGCGCCCGTCCAGAATACCGGCTTTACCCATGATGTTGATGCTTTTGACGGGCAAATCGTACACGCGGCCGGTTTCGAGATCGTTGTAGGGGCGGAGCAGTTCGTCCATACTTTCGTAGGCTTGTTCTCCGAAGGCGTAGTCCATCACCAGAATAACCGGCGCCTGGTCCGGGTTTTTCGCTGGTTGGAAGTTGAGCTCCGGGGCGACTAACTCGGGGTCAAATTTCGCGGTGTCAAAGAGTTGAACGCCGAGGTTGGTACCGCTCTGGTCGGCAATTTCGATTAACCCGTTCTTGCGGGCGACCTCGAAAACGAGCGGCCGTAAGTACTTATAATCTGTCTGGCTCATGGCGCGGGCATATTCGAAGAGGCCTTTGTGCTTCCTCAACTTGCTCCCTAGTGCAGCCCCGCCGAATAGGCTGTTGGCTACGCTGTGCAGGTTGGCACTGATGACGTGGATTGGCCGCTCAATAAGTTTGTGCTCCAGTAGAACGGCCTTGATGTTGTCCGCCCATAACTCACCGTAGTAGTGGTGGCCCGTGTTCTCGCGCAGGCTACTGCTGAAGGTGATTTCCCGGTCTTCTTCTTTGTCGTTCTCTAATTTAGCTAGGCGGCCGAGCCAGTAGGTGATGTGGAAGAGAGAGTTTAAGTGGTCGTTGGAGGAGAAGCGTTTGCAGGCATCGACCACTTCATCGTAGGTCCGGCCCAGCAGGGTGCTGAGGTAGGTGTAGGCGGTTTCGATCTTGAATTCCTTACCGGTTTGTTCTTTGACGACGATCTCTTCGAGCAGTTCCCATTCTCGTTTTGGGCGGCCTTTGCTGTCTATGCTGTTTTTACGAATTTTATTGGCCTCGGCGTAGAGGAAAGTGAGGTGGGTGAGGATGTCATAGATGTCGGACCGGCCGCGTGTCATCTCGATGTACATTTCGTTGTCGTCGATGCGGTAAGCGCTGCGGCGGCGGGCGGGGGCGATGATGGGATCGAAGTTGGAGTTTTCGTAGCCCTCGCGGGTAATCAGTTTAATGAACCGGCACTCCTCGATGCCTTTCGGCAGGCGATTGAAGACGTAAGAGAGGCCGCTGAGCTCTACCTTCTCGTCGTCGGCGATGCTGCCGTAGATCTCGGGCCGGAGTATCATCAGGTTGTCCATCAGGGTTTTTCCGCTCAGCCCGCCGGGCTTATAACTTCCACGAATCAGCAGATGCCGCATGGCGATGTAAAGGCGTTGTACGGCGGTGCGGGATTCCTGGGCGCGGGTGCGGTTTTGCATAGAAGTTC
>JAPKCQ010000449.1 GCA_026421165.1 Lewinella sp.
GCGCGACCGTAACCGGTCATTGAAAGGAGCATAAGGATGCTTTGGTGGTTGGGATTATATTCTGGCAAAGGTAAGTAGTAGACTACAGATAACTATTCCATTCGATTGGCATCCCGGCTTCGCTCGGCAACCTGCATGGTTTAGCTCTTTATGGCCTACTACTTAAACACTAGCGTTCAAGAACTTATTAGCGAATTCGCTTCCAGTCTAGCCCTTAAGGACGTAGTACGAATAACTTACGACGTACCTAAGTTAATTTACCCTTAAACACACCCATCAAAATAGACTTTATCCCTAAACACTACGTCTTTTGCTTAACCAAGCTTGTAAACATAAATACTTCAGCCATGATTAGATTACTAACCGCCCTCGCCGTATTCACCTTTCTTTTCTCCAGTTGCGGGCCCAAGCTCAGCCCGTTGACCCAGCGCCTGGTGGACGATCAGAACTGGACGCAGGATGAACTCAAACGCATCCAGTTCTATCTCTCCGAAGACCTGGTACTGATCCGTGAACTACGCAATGGCAACTCCGAGATCCGTAACGGCCAGGTGAAGATCATCGACGGACGCGAAGTAGAGCAGCTGGTTTTCAAGCGTAATACACCCGGTGTTTTCGTTTTTTCACCAAAGACACGGCGCATTGCCGTCAGTTTTGAGCGCAACGACGAAAACTACCTAGTTTTCGGCCCCAACCCCAAGGCTGGCAACCGCTACGTAATTATGGCCGCTGATTGGGACCGCCGCAACGGCTCCGTCAGCTACGCAGGTAAGAAGTGGAGAGTCAACTCATCTGATGCCTACGCCAGCTTGCTGATTCCGCTTAAGCGGCTACGTAATTCTGACGTCAATGGTAAGGTTGTTGGCGGACGGAAGCTTAAATAGTGGTGCGGTTCATCGGTAGTAATGTAGTCGCTGCTGCGCATTAGAAACGTGATAGGGGGCACTCAACAATCAAACTACCCTGCTATTTTTTACTGTCTGTGCGCATTATCCTCACCTTTGTACTTTCCTTGACGACTGGTTTCCTCGCCGCTCAGCCCTACGCGTTTTTGTAATGGACGGTAGCTGAGGGGTTGCCAGAAATAGAAGTTATGGCCTTAGCCGAGGATAAGGAGGGTTTCCTTCGGGTATTAACAGCGGGCTTTGATGGTGATGGACGACCCAGACTGCCCCCGTCCTTACGGGCAACCAGAAGGTTTCCCAGCGTCCACCATCACCTGCGGGGCTGTCGTCGGGTAACAGCTCGTCTTCGGGACGAGTAAAGGTCTAGTTGAGGTCACCTCAGGCAATGAAAAGACGAATGAAGGTCTCTGATGTAGTGGCTGGTGATGGCGTGGCAGCTGGTACGCGGATGGAGTTGTTCTTTCTTATTGATAGTTGGTGATTCTAGCTCAACTCGCCAGTCGAATTGAACGTAACCTTAAGAGACCGAACTCGACAGGCCACCGTAAAACATCACCTAATTCCGACAACTACCCCTTAGCTTTTCCGTTTCTTTGTATTTGATTAAGAGCCCGACTTTCACCCCTCAAGAAAATTAAACGATAATGATCAGAGTACTCGCCAACGACGGAATTGCAGCCAACGGTAAATCCCAGCTCGAAGCCGCTGGCTTCGAGGTCGTCACCGATCACATCCCCCAGGATGAGCTAATGACCAAACTTAACGACTTCGACGTAATCTGCGTCCGCTCCGCCACTAAAGTGCGCCAGGACCTGATCGACGCCAGCCCCAACCTGAAGGTAATCTGCCGCGGCGGTGTTGGTATCGACAACATCGACCACGCCTACGCCAAGACCAAGGGTATCCCGACTTACAACACTCCCGCGGCCTCCAGCGCGAGTGTTGCCGAACTCGTTTTCGCTCACTTCTTCGGCCTGAGCCGCGATGTACAACGCTCTAACAGTGAGCTCCGTCAGGAAGGCAGCGAATTCAAAAAGCTTAAGAAGGCTTACGCCGGCGGCCAGCAACTGCGCGGACGTACGCTCGGCATCCTCGGTTTTGGCCGCATCGGTGTTGAAGCCGCACGCATCGCCATTGGCCTGGGTATGAACGTACTGCCCGTAGACCTCGTCAAGAAATCCGAAGCCATCGAAATCGACCTTATGGGCCGGAAGGTGATGGTAGAGGTCCCCGTTGTCAGCATGGATAAGATGCTTGCTGAAGCAGATTACATCACTATCCACGTCCCCGGCGGCAACCTCATCGGTGAAGAAGAACTGGCGAAGATGAAGAAAGGTGTAATCCTGGCCAACACAAGCCGCGGCGGTGTGATCAACGAAGACGCACTACTCGCTGCACTAGAATCCGGTCAGGTTCGTGGAGCGGCACTTGACGTATTCATCGGAGAGCCCACTCCCCGTCGTGACCTGCTGGAAAACCCAAAGGTCAGCGTAACGCCGCACATTGGTGCTGCTACTGGCGAAGCGCAGTACAACATTGGTACTGAGCTTGCTGACCAGATCATTGC
>JAPKCQ010000139.1 GCA_026421165.1 Lewinella sp.
GGATTCGGGCGAATCCGCAATTCAAACTTTAAACGTTGATTTAATAACTGTCCGACTTGCGGCCTGGCGTTTTTGTTCCTACGTTCTCAGAAAATCCTTTGCACAGCCTTAGCTACGGAAATGATTTTTTGTGAGTGCGGGGGCAAAATAAGACGGCCAAAAAGCGACAGTTATTAAATTGACGCTCCTTACGTACGAAGTTTTTCCGCCGCACTCACCAGTAACTCATCCGTCTTAGCAAAGCAAAACCGGACAATCTTCTCGTCCGTTCCATCAGAATAAAAAGAAGAAATGGGAATAACGGCTACTCCTTTTTCGGTGGTAAGCCAGCGGGCGAATTCCTGATCGCCAGCATCCGATATTTCGCGGTAGGAAGCCAGCGCGAAATAAGTCCCGGCGCAATCGAGAAACTCGAAAGGCGTATCGACCATGGCGCTCAGAAAGAGGTCGCGCTTTCGCTGAAAGAAACTAGGCAGGGAAAGGTAATGCTCCGGAGTGGTCAGGTAATCAGCCATGGCGTGTTGCAGCGGGCGGTTGATGCCGAAGGTATTAGACTGGTGAACCTTCCTGATCTCGGCGGTGATTTCCGACGGAGCAATCACATAGCCGATGCGCCAGCCCGTAGCGTGAAAGGTTTTGCCAAACGACATGGTGATGATGGAGCGCTGGTACAGGTCCGGATACCGCAGCACGCTCTGGTGCTGCTCGCCTTCGTAGATCAGGTGCTGGTAAACTTCATCGGAAAGGACCAGGATATTGGTATCCTCCACGATTTCTTGCAATACTGCCAAGTCATCTTGCCGAAGAATAGCCCCCGACGGGTTGTGAGGCGAGTTGATCATGATCATCCGGGTTTTGGAAGTGACCATGTCTTTAACCTGATCCCAGTCTATTTGGTAGTCTGGGCTTTTCAAACGAAGGGGGACTACTACTCCGCCATTCACTTCGATGGCTGGCACGTAGCTGTCATAAGCAGGTTCGAAGATGATGACTTCGTCGCCGGCGCCGACAAGGGCGGCGATGGCACTGTAGATGGCCTCAGTAGCGCCGTTGGTAACGGTGATCTCCGTCTCCGGGTCCAACGAGCAGCCGTACATGACCTGCTTTTTTTGAGCGATGGCCTGGCGTAGTTCAAGCACTCCGGCCATCGGTGCGTACTGGTTGTATCCGCCCTGTAAGTAGTGGTTGGCCAGGTCTTTAAGCTTCTGGTCCACCCCAAAGTCAGGAAAGCCCTGGGAGAGATTTATGGCGCCATGCTTCGATGCGAGCTGGGACATAATGGTAAAAATGGTCGTGGTTACATCTGGTAGTTTTGAGGTAATTTGCATTTCGGCAAGATAGTCAACTCGCGTTTAACCACACGCCTCATAGCCTTTCAGAAATATTTAACGGCCAATTACCTGCTTATAAGTTAAATAAAGGCGCGGCCGCCGGTGCAATAACCGGATCAATGAGCGAAGATAAGCAGGATGCCGTATTTTGGGCAAAATCAAAACATCCTCACCATCAACCGACGCAACTTCCTCCAAAAAAGCAGCCTCCTCGCTGCCGGCTTCAGCGCCCTGCCGGCCATGGCTAATTCACCCGCCAAAGACCTCATCATCGGCCACGGAAATTTCCGCTATAAAGTAGATGCGCAGTGGGGCACGCTCGGCACTTCCACTCCGGTCAAAGATTGCCACGAAATGGTACAGGACAAACACGGCCACCTGATTCTGCTAACCAACCACACCCGCAACAACGTCATCATCTACAACAAAGACGGTAAACTGCTGAAGACCTGGGGGGACAGCTTCCCCGGCGCGCACGGCCTGACGCTGAAGGATGAAGGCGGCGAGGATTTCCTCTACCTCACCGATACCGAACTCCACCAGGTCATCAAGACCACCCCCGACGGTAGAGAGGTCCTCCGCATTAAAGACCCAAAGCTGAAGGACGCCGACGGAAACCTCCGCCCCTTCCTCCCCACCGAAACCGCTATCGCTGAAAATGGCAACATCTACGTCGCCGATGGCTACGGCAGCCAGTACATCTACGTCTACGACCAGAAGGGAAACCTACAGCACGAGTTCGGCGGCCCCGGCCCCGCCGACCACCAGTTCCACAACGCCCACGGCATCGCCATCGATGAACGCGACGGCACCCCGAAACTACTGATCACCGCCCGTCAGAAAAACCAGCTCAAGTACTTCGACATGGCCGGCAATTACCTCTCCACCATCCAGCTGCCCGGTGCCTTCATCTGCCGGCCCGTTGTCCACCGAACAGAAGTCTACCTCGCCACCATCTGGTCTGGCGACGGCGCCAGCAACACCGGCTTCGTCAGTATCCTGGACCAAAACAACCGGCTGGTGTCCGCCCCCGGCGGCCTTGAACCAACTTACTCTGATGGTAAGCTGGCACCCGTTTCTCAGGCTATTACCCTCTTCAAGCATCCCCACGATGTTTGCGTTGATGACGACGAGAACCTTTACGTTCCGCAGTGGAATGCGGGGCAGGTTTATCCGGTTAAATTATTTCGGGTTTAATGGCCTTCTTCGCCTCCGGCGGGTAGCAAATCATAGCAAGCTGTGGTCGCGTAAAGAACGCGAATTAAATAAAACGTGTTTTTTGACCTGACGTTCCTAAGTGAGCGTACCCGCTAAAATATTTCCGGAAAGCAAGAAACACCGTTCACCAAGAGACAAAGCACACAAAGGCACGGCCGAGTAAAAGAGTATCGGCTTACTGTATAAACCCAACACCCATGAGAACCTTACTCTTAGCAGCTACCCTGCTGTTTCTTTATTCCTGTAGCCAGCCAGCTTACCTCCAGGCTGATGCGGTAAAACTCAGCACTCCAACCATCGAGGTCGAGGAATACTTCTTCACCAAAGAAACCACCATTGAGGTCGGAAAAACCCAGATGAGCAGCCAGGTCCACTACACCACCAACGGCGACTCCCCTACCCCGAAAAGCCCCGTCGCAGAAGGGCCATTAAACATCGGAGAATCCCAAACGCTAAAGTTCCGCACCATCGGTGGTGGCTTTCTACCCAGCGAGGAGGCGACGGTAGAAGTAGTCATGCTAAACGCTAATTCGTTGACGCTGACCAACGCCAGCCCGGCCGCGCCACCCTACAATAAGGTCCCGGAAACAGTACTGACCAACCGTGCCAAAGCCGGGAAAAATTTCCGGGAAGAAAACTGGCTCGGCTACCAGGACAGCCTACTCACCTTCGAATTTTCCCTGCCCGAAGGGGCCATCAACAGGGTCACGCTTTCGGTACTTGAAGACCAGAGTAGTTGGATATTCGCCCCAGCAGCCGTCAAAGCAACCTTTTACGACGAAGCTGGCCAGAAGGTTACTTCCGGGCGGATGGAATATCCCGCTGCCGTGGAGAAGAGTGGGCGTCACTTTCGATTTTTGAGGGTAGTTGTCGAGGAGGTTCAGGCTGCGAGTCTTCGGCTGGAGGTGGAGAATTTGGGGGAAATTCCCAAGTGGCATCCGGGAGCGGGTAGTCGGGAGTGGGTGTTTTTGGATGAGGTGTTTTTGGACTAAAAGCTTGGGAACGCGAATTAAATAAAACAGATATTTTGCCCCCACTTTCCGCCAATTATAAATTTTATTTGGCGGTTTCAGAGGGCGCGGCCGCAGGTGCAGAGGAAGGTTAAAGAGCAAAACCAGCCCTGTAACTTACCTTAGGCCCACAATATACTAATCCACATGCGCTACCTCTACCTCCTATTCCTCCTCCCCACCTGCTGCCTCGCCCAATCCGGGTCGGAAACCGTCCTCCAGCAACTAGACGAACGAACACCGCACTACGCCGAAGTAGCCAAACAAATTTGGGAACTTGCCGAACTAGGCTACCAGGAAACCAAGTCTACGGTACTACTGCAAGAAGAGCTGCGGTCGGCTGGCTTCACCATCGAAACCGGCGTAGCGGAGATCCCAACGGCTTTCGTCGCCAGCTACGGCAGCGGCAAGCCCATCATTGGCCTGCTGGCGGAGTTCGACGCCCTCCCCGGTGTCTCCCAGACCGCAGCACCGGAAAAACAAGCCCGCGCCGGCAGCAACAACGGCCACGCTTGCGGCCACCACCTGTTCGGTACCGCATCGGTGGCCTCCGCCATCGCCCTGAAAGACTGGCTGGACGCTAATGAAGGCTCCGGTACCATCCGCCTTTACGGTACACCCGCCGAGGAAGGTGGAGCGGGCAAGGTATACATGGTCCGTGCCGGCCTCTTCGACGATGTCGACGCGGTGCTCAACTGGCACCCCTCCGACCACAACGGCGCAACCGCCGGCTCTACCCTCTCCAACAAATCAGCCAAGTTTCGCTTCTACGGCGTGGCCTCCCACGCCGCAGCCGCCCCGGAAGTCGGCCGCTCCGCCCTCGACGGCGTAGAAGCGATGAACAATATGGTCAACATGATGCGCGAGCACGTACCGGAAACCTCCCGCATCCACTACGTCATCACCAGCGGTGGCGAGGCGCCGAACGTCGTCCCCGCCTACGCCGAGGTATTCTACTATGTTCGCCACCCGCAAATGAAGGAGGTCCGCAACATCTTCAACCGCGTCGTCAAAGCAGCCGAAGGCGCTGCCCTCGGTACCGGTACCACCATGGATTACGAAGTCATCCACGGCACCTACAACCTGCTGCCCAACGCAACGCTCACCCGCATGGTCCACCAAAAGCTAGAACGGGTCGGCGGCGTTACCTACACCGCCGAAGAAACCGCTTTCGCCACCACCCTGGCCGAAACCCTGCCGGATAGCAAGCGCAAACCCTTATCCGCCGCCCAATCCGTCGTGCCCTTCTCCGCGCCGGACAAGCCTTACCCGGCCTCCACCGACGTCGGCGACGTCAGCTGGACCGTTCCTACCACCGCCCTACGAACCGCCACCTGGGTACCGGGCACCTCCCCACACTCCTGGCAAGCGGTTGCCTGCGGCGGCACCTCCATCGGAACGAAGGGCATGATGGTAGCGGCTAAGACGATGGCTTTGGCGGGAATGGAGCTGTTTTCTACGCCGAAATTACTCGTTGATGCTAAGGCGGAGCTGGAGCGGAGACGGGGCGCTGGGTTTCGGTACGAGGCTTTGTTGGGAGATCGGGCGCCGGCTTTGGATTATCGGGAGTGACTCAGGCTTCTTCGGTGATGTAGCGGTAAACCTCTTCGTCAACCGACTGATCCATTTTGAAGCGGACTTTGACTACTGAAGCTCCGTTCAAGGTCGCCTGTTCGAAAGACTCATCGATCGGAGTCATATCTCCCATAAAATAGAAGTCGTCTCCCTCATCATTATGCTTTTTAACGAATAATGGCAGTCTCATCTTTTCATATCGAATTGACCTGACGTCGGGACTGCTTAGCTTTCGTTTGGATTTTGACATCCATTTGAATTCGGACGGAGACACGAATCCATCATCGTATTTTGTTGTGCCGGAGATGCCTTCTGCTTTATGGTAGTTGACGAAGATGGCGCAGTTTCTTTTGTCTTTACTAACCATATAACCGCCTACGTTTTGTGCCATTGGGTTTTGAGACCAGTTTAGGGCTCGAAAAACATCTTTTCGCGTGTACTTTTGGTAACGAATAAATCCAACTGTATCTAGCTCTTCGTCAAAGAAAGCATCATATTTATCAATGGCATAATCAGTATTGTCAATTAGAAACCGTCTGAAGGTATCGTTATTCAAACGGTCCGTAATCTGAGCGGACAACTTAAACTCCCCGTCTGAAAGGTGTAGCGTTTGGAGATCGTATAAATTTCCTATTGACTCCCGTTTCCCTTTCGTCTCTGTAGCAAATTGGAAGTTCAAATTATTGACCACTGACCCTACCAGCTCTGGTGAAACGCTCCTTTTATACTTTTCTAGAATAGCCTTTTCGAAATCAGCAATATTTACGTTCCTTCTTCCCAGTAGCAGCTTAAGCAGGATACTCTCTTCAACTCTCTTTGCATTATTGATTTCATTCGCAAAAAACTTGAGTAATAAAATACCCAACGCGTCCATCAACCCTTCTCCCCATTTCTCTGCTCTTGCGACAAAATGATAGTACGACTTTTCTTTCTTGACAAACAAATATGGGTCTCTGGAGCGATCCGCTAGAAAATCCACCATCATCGGGACCCTTCCTAGCTTAAACTTCAAGAGCTCATAATCTCTTTTCAGGTCTTTGGCGAGTTGCATGTTCTTCGCATCTATCGACTGAAGAATAGCTTCTTTCGCAATGCGTTCAAAGTTCACCGTTGAGCACCCAGGAATGAACCTGCTTCCGGATGTAATCAGCTTTCGTAGGACGTCTTTGTTGTAAGAGTTATCTCCGTACAATGCAACTGGCACTAAGTAGTTATTCTGATAGTTCCCGATAAAGTCAATCACCGTCAAATAGTCTTTATCCGGATGCTTACGAAGTCCACGCCCCATCTGCTGAACAAAAATAATCGCCGATTGAGTCGGTCGTAACATCACTATTTGGTTAACCTTTGGAATATCCACCCCTTCATTGAATATATCAACCGTAAAGATGTAGTCGAGCCGGTCGTTTTGACGCTCGCTTTCAAGGCGATTGATTGCTTCTATTCGATCCGCTTCTGAGCTATCTCCCGTCAAAGAGACAGTCCTAAAGCCTTTCCGGTTAAACGCCAAAGACAAGAAGTTAGCCTCTTCTTTAAGGGAGCAAAAAACAAGGCCTCGCGGATCTCCCGAGTCACAGCCGTAGAGGCGCGTCTTTTCAATGATCCTGTCTACACGTTCTTCAACCGTCAGGTAATTAAATTCAATAACGTCATCAACCACTGCCCCATTGACCGTTAGATCCGCAACTCCGTAATAATGAAAAGGGCTAACCATCTCTTCCTCAAGCGCTTTATTCAGCCTGATCTCGTAAGCGATGTTGTGGTCAAATAGGCTAAAAACATCCAGGCCATCGGTTCTTTCAGGCGTTGCCGTCATTCCAAGCATAAACGTTGGATCAAAGTGGTCTATGATCCGACCATAAGAAGCGGCCCCCGCCCGATGAGATTCATCAATTACGATGTAATCAAAATGATCTGGGTCGAATAAATTGAGGTGCTCACTCTTTGAGATTGTCTGTACGGTAGCAAACAAGAAGTCGCAGCTAATTTCCTGTTTACTCCCAGAGTACAACCCCATAGAAATACCATCGCCCAGTAGCTTCCTAAAAGTCTTCATGGCAGCTAGAGCGATGTTTCTTCGGTGTACTACGAAGAGAAACCTTCGCGGCTTAAACGCCAGGACATCGAAAGCAGCTAAATAAGTCTTTCCCGTTCCGGTGGCGGAAATTAACAAGGCTCTCTCACATCCTCTCGTCCTTAGTTCTCTGAGGTTGAGCAATGCTTCCTCTTGCATTTGATTTGGCTTCACCTCCACAAGTGCCTCTTGCTCCTCTCTTGCTTCCTGATTCAAGCGCCTCAAGGAATCAATAATCCTTTGGTATCCTTCCAGAAAATCATCGGTGACTAGAGTAGCCGCTTCAAAATCTTGCTTGTATTCGGCCAAGACAGATTTCACGATTTCGCCTTCACTTGCAGCAGATATTTTAAGGTTCCATTCCTTATTGACACTAAGCGCAGCTTGCGTAAGGTTACTACTGCCAACCAACAGTGTATAGACCTCGCCTTTCTTAAATAAGTACCCCTTTGAGTGACTGCGATTTAGGACATCTATTTTCAGCTCGATATTACTAAACTGCCGAATCCGTCTGAGGGCTTCTGGCTGGGTAAAATTCAAGTATTGGGATGCCAGAATTTTTCCCTGCACTCCTTTCCGTTCCAACTCAACAAGCGTATTAATTAAAGCAGCTACTCCACCGGTAGTAACAAAAGCAATAGAAAACCAAAACTCATCACAAGACTCGAGCTCTCGAAGTATCGTAGTGAGAACCTTCTTCCCGGCCTTCTTATCATTCGTGACCAACTCTGGCCTAAACTCACGTGCAGACGCTGCGCTGTGATCAATAAATCCAGTGGTAAAGCTTGCCGACAGTCTTTCGAGAAGATCCATCAAATGTTCTCTTGCATCAGTTTTTCAACGATCGGAATATCCGCCGCAGCCCAATCTAGTTCTTTCATTTCAGCGACGTCTAGCCACACAGCATCTACGTGTTCGTGTAGAATAAGATCTCGGCTTGTAACGTGACAGATATAGCTGTGCATTACAATCGAAAAGTCTGGATAGTTATGATCAACCGTCATAAACTTCTCACCTACGTCAATCCTCATCGAGAGCTCCTCGTGAATTTCTCGGAGTAGGGCTTCTTCCTGGGTTTCTCCTTCTTCCGTTTTCCCTCCAGGAAATTCATACTTCAGTGAAATGTAAGGATACTTACTTTGTGCTCGCTGAACACACAAGATATGACTTCCATCAAAGATAATGGCGGCAACTACTTCAATCGTTTTCATCATTGGTAGTATACGACAAACTAGCCAAGTCTCCGGTGAGTTATTCCATTTTTTTCGGTACTTTAGGAAAGCCATTACCAACACACCACTCAACCTCAACCCAACCTAGTAATGGTACCCTCCGCCGCCCGCGCCACCAAGTCATAAACCCCAGCAAAAGTCCGGTCATCGTAATAAGGATCAAAAACGTCGGGCCCGTCGCTGCCCACAAGCCCGGCGTATTCAAGGAATAAGTGGACCTTCTCCCTTTGCACCTGCGTTCGCGCCCGCTCCTTCATATCTTCGACGTTCTGCCGGTCCATTCCAAGAACGAGGTCGTAGTATTCTAGGTCATCGGCGGTTACTTGATGGCTGCGCTGACCGGTGATGTCCAGGTCATGCTCCCGGGCAATGGCCACGCTGCGGGGGTCGGGCGGCTTGCCGGTGTGGTAATTGGCGGTACCGCCGCTGGCAATTTCCCAGTCGAGCCCACGGGCTTCCGCTTCGCGGCGCAGGAGGCCTTCGGCGAGGGGGGAACGGCAGATGTTGCCTAGGCAGACGGCCAATATTTTCATGCTTGTTGGTTTGAGAACGAAGATACCAGTACCCTGCTATAAATCAGGAACAAACAATCTGAATACAAAATACATAACCGGATTGACCTTACTCGTAATGAGTTGCCCGTTGACCCTTCGGGTTACTAATGAAAAAGGAAAGCAGTGTAGTTTGCGGGGCTGGTGATGCTGCCGCATGAGACAAGAGAGGGTTAGTCCGAGGCGCTACCGCATAAAGGCACAAGAGATAATCCAGGCACCCTACCTAACCCGCCCCCAAAAGTCCTCCAACATCCCTTCCGCATCAATATCGTCATACATCCAAACGGAGCGTTGGGTGTTCTCCGGCGGCGTCCGTACGCTTATTTCGGAAGCCTGTTCGGGCTGGAGGAAGGCCTGCAACAGGGCCACGTCCCACATCGTCCATTGTTTAGCGTCTTGGCCGCCGATCTTTTCCCAGCGGGCGCGCAAATAGGCCCCTAGTTTCCCAGCTTTTGCCAAATGGCCGAAGGTTTCGCCCCGGTCCCAGGTGTATTTGATGGCGACGGATGTGGGCATGATGTGTAGTTCCAGGCCTTCGGCGTTTAGGAGGTAGTTGGCGGCGTTGAGGTCGCGCCGGATATTGAATTCGTCCTTGTTCCAGAAATGGCCGTCGAAGTCGTAGCGGAAGCCGAGGGTGTAGGCTACGATCCGGTCTTTGATTTCCGGTTTCAGGGCGATGGCCGAGGCGAGGTTGGTGGTGGCACCGATGCACATTACGGCCAATTTTTCGCCTCCGTTCAGGGCCATGGCTTCTTCGATGATGAACTGGGCGGCGGGGCTGTCGCGCGGGTCGTAATCTCCCCAGGGTTTGCCCATAATTATATCGGAGCCGAGGGGGTGCGGCAGGTCGGTGCGGCCGGTCAGTTCCAGCAGTTCTTCGTTTAGTTTTTGGCTTTGGTACACGGTGCGGTCGCCGCTCCAGACGTGGAACCACTGGGCGGAGCTTAGGCCAATCAGTTCAAAATCGGGGTAGCCTTCCGTCACTAGGTAGGCGATGGCGAAGAGGTCATCGATTTCGTTGGCGGTGTCCGAATCAAGGATCAGTTTTATAGGGGCTTCGCGGGGCCATTCGTGGCGGGGTGCTGCGGGGACCACCTCGTCCTTTTCAACGGCTTTTTCGGGCGGCGGCGCGCAGGTGCAAAGGAAGGTTAAAAGGAGCAGGGGAAGTAGGGTACGCATGGAGCAAATATACCGAATCTACCTCCAGGTCATTCCAACCGGATCCAATCAAGCTCCAATCGAAACTTCTCCGCCCGCTTATTACCAATAAGTATAGCGATCTCGGACAGTACTTCCGCCGGATAGTCCACCATATTAAGCTGGCGTCCCCGCCACTGCGGTTTCATCGCATGCAGTTCAATTTCTATTTCTTCCCACTCTCCGGAGGTTTGGAAACTGGTCACGTAGCTGTGGCGGTCGTAGTTATCGGTCTTGGCCCGAAACTGGTAGGTTTTTCCGTCGCCCTTGAGGCGAAAGATCGCTTTGGTCTTCCCCTCGATCCGGAGACTCGGCATCCGGTAGCGCAGGGAACTGAAGCCGCCGTTATTGTCCGTAGAAACACGGCCGATGTAGAGTCCGTGGCCTTCCTCATTAAGCCAAAAGTCACCGTCGGAGCGGCCGCCCATCACGGTGTCGTCTACGGTGCGCCAATCGGCGATGTCGGAGTCGGAAGTGAAGTCGAAGAGGGTCATCGGGCTGGTTTGAAGGAGCAGGATTAGAAAGAGCATAAGGTGCATAAGCGTTTAACGAGATTAAGGCTTAGTTGGTTGTTGGTGACCAGTGTGGCCACCCCACGATTGTATTGCTTCAAGGCCGGTGACAATCTTT
>JAPKCQ010000140.1 GCA_026421165.1 Lewinella sp.
CCTTTAAACATAGGTGTTTTTTGGCGCTTAATTAATACTTGAAAGTCAAGGGGCGCCGTATAAATAACTCACCTTAACACGTTCATACAATACACGAGAAATGTATTAACGTGTCACAAATATAGTAAAAACCCTCAAAAATAGAAACCGCTCAACGGCCAATCTAAGTGTTCGAAAAGCACCTCCTAAAAGCCAAAGAGGAGACCCAAAAGGCCTCCTCTTTAACAAAATATTCGGCCTTGATACCGAATCACAAAAATTTTCCTTGCATCCAGCGTCATCGCCAGAACAATTACACCAGCAACTCCGCTCCAGTTTCCAGCGTAATCCGCTCAGTAGTTAGCAGCGTACGCTTATGCATAGACACCTTCGGGAACATATAACTGAAGTAGAAGCGCGCAGTCTGCACCTTAGACTTATAGAAGTTCTCCTCGTCCGTACCATCGGCGGTAGGAAGTGCTTTGGCGGCAACGAGTGCCTGCCGCAGCCAGAGCCAGCCGATAACGTGGAGGCTAAAGTAATCAAGAAAGATGGTAGCGTCGGCGAGGAAGACCTTGGGGTCCTCCGTTTTGGCGAGGCCCATGAGGTGGCCCATTACCTGCTGCATACCGCCGAGGCTTTTGGTAAGGGCTTCGGCCAGTGGCTTCGTCGTTTCGTTGGCCATGGCGAGGCCGATCGTTGCCTGTACTTCTTCCATGAGGAGCTGGACGGGTTTGCCGCCCTTCATCATCATCTTGCGGCCGAGCAGGTCGAGGCCGTGGATGGTGGTGGTGCCCTCGTAGATGGAGTTGACGCGGATGTCGCGAAAGATCTGCTCTAGTGGAAAATCGTCGCAGTAGCCCGCGCCGCCGAGGACCTGCATACCGATACTAACGGATTCGTTGCCGTACTCGCTGGGGAACGACTTGGCGATTGGCGTGAGTAATTCGGTGAGCAGGTGGGCGCGTTCCTTCTCTGCTGGGTCTTCGCTGATCTTGCTGATGTCTTCGTAGAGAGAGCACTGGAGGAGCAAGTCTACACTGCCCTCCACGACGGCTTTCTGGAAAAGGAGCATCCGACGCACGTCGGCGTGCTCAGCGATAATGACCTGGGGCGTGTTGACGTCCTTATTTCCTGGGTGGCGGCCCTGTGGGCGCTCCTTAGCGTACTGCAAGCTGGCGTAGTAAGCTGCCGAAGCGGAGCCCGCCGCCATAATACCGGTGCCGATGCGGGCCTCGTTCATCATCTGGAACATGCAGTTTAAGCCACGGAACTCCTCGCCAACGAGGTAGCCTTTGGTCTCGCCCTGCTCGCCGTACATTAGGTGGGCGGCGACGTATCCCTTCTGGCCCATCTTGCCGTAGATGCCGGCGGTGGTTACGTGGTTATCGACCAGGCCGTCAGCCGTGGGGAGGTGCTTCGGTACTACGAAGAGACTGACGCCCTTCATACCCTTAGCTCCACCTTTCTGGCGCGCAAGCAAGAGGTGGACGACGTTCTCGGTAGCGTTGTGGTCACCGCCGGAGATGTAGATTTTCTGACCTTTAATGTTGTAGCTGCCGTCTTCGTTGTCTTCGTAATAGGTGGTAATGTCGGAGAGGGAAGAACCGGCTTGGGGCTCGGTGAGGGCCATGGTACCCTGCCATTCGCCGGCGGCCATTTTGGTAAGGTAGGTCTTCTTGAGTTCGTCGGTTCCGAAGTTTCGGATGAGGTTCGCAGCTCCGGTGGTAAGGAAGCTGTAAGCGGCCATGTTACCGTTGGCGGCCTGGAAGATTAGTCCGGCGGCGTTGCCGATTACGGAAGGCATTTGCTGTCCGCCGTTATCAAAGTCCCACATGGCGCTGATCCATCCGCCGCTACCAAGGTGACGCATGCTCTCCCCGACCTCGGGCAGTACGTGTACTTCGCCGTCCTTAAAATAAGCTTTATTGGTATCCATTTCCCGGTAGTAAGGAAATAGGTGCTGATCGGCGAGCTGCTTGGCAGCGTCGAGGGTCATCTCGGTGGCGTCGTGGTCAAAAGCCTCGTGGGCTTCGAAGCTGCGGATTTTGGTTAGATCGAGCACTTCGTTTAAAGTGAAGCGTAGGTTACGGGTGGAGATGTACTGCATGATAATGATAAGTTGGACGGCGAAGATAAGAAAATTAGCGAAAATTCGCTGGGATTTTCTGGAGGATGCACTCTTCGATTCTCGATATTTAATTCTCGGTTAGCTACAAAAAGCTTGCGTAGCCCTATTCGCCAATATTACCTTCGTATTTTAGGAACTTAGTACAGCTAAAAACGGCAAACTCGAGCACGACCCACCAAACCATCAGCATGAAGACTTCTATCTACCTTTTTGCGGGACTATTCCTGCTTTTCACCGTTGCTGCTTGTAACGATGACGACGATATGGGCCTCAACCTCGAAGTCCCCGAGACCTACGTTTTCACCCGCGACGGCGTCTCTACCGTTGCCTTTTCCGAGCAGACCACCCGCATCGCGATGGCGGAGGAGCTAACCGCCGCCATGCTTGACTTCGATCAGACGCGGGACGGCCTGATGGACATGTTCACCAACGCTGCGGGAACCGACCCGTTCTCCGCTCCTGAGTTGAACGCCTCCTCCAATTCCATCCGCTCTAAAGTAGCGGCCAGCCGGAATCTTTTTTCCGCTAATGCCGCAGCCGCAGCGAGAATTAAGTCTGACTTTGATGCCTGGATCTTCAATCAGGCGAACGAAGTATTCCCGAACCGCAACCAGCTCGCGGCAGCGGAGCAGGCCGGGCAGATGGCCGACGGCGACGCCATACGCTACGTTAGTTCCTGGGGGCTAGAATACAACCAGGCCTTAGCCAAGGGCCTGATCGGCGCACTGATGTACGACCAGGCTGCTAACCACTACCTAAGCTCCGCCGTACTGTTTGAAGGAAGCAACCAGACGAACAACGATGCGGTGATTACTGCAGACGGCACGTCGTACACGACAATGGAGCACTTATGGGACGAGGCCTTCGGTTACCTCTTCGGCGCCTCCGCCAATCCGGCTGAACCGCTGACCGACATCGGCGAGGCGGATAACTTCCTGAATGAGTACGTCGGTAAGGTAGCCGACCAGGGCAGCTTTACCGCCGTTGCCCAGATTACCGAGCGCTCTTTCCGTACCGGACGAGCCGCCATCGTTGCTGGCCAGTACGATACCGAGGTAGTACGCCAGACTATCATGATCCGGGCTGAACTAAACAAAGTATTGGCTGCCCGCGCCAGTTACTACCTCTGTGAAGCAACCGCTGACCTTGAAGCCAGCCCCGCCAATAAGGGTGGCGCCTTTCACGCACTCAGCAAAGCCTACGGTTTTATCTATTCCCTGCGCTTCATCGCCCAGAACTCCGGCAACTTCGTTCCCGCCGATTTCACCATCATCTCCGACATCCTCCTTAGCGACCTACGCAACGAAAACGATTTTGGTTTCTGGGGGCTTAATGCTGATGAAATCCGGAACGTGAACAACGCACTTCAGTTAGCCGCGGTAACCGCCGGGATCTACCCTTCCGCTGCCTTTTTCTGCGACTGACGGGTCAACGGTTTTACATCTTAGAATCCCTCCTTTTCGCTGTGCGCTATACTCCCGTCGGGAACAGGAGATGAAAACGTTTGCCTGTACGGACGACCGCAAGGGATCGCCCCTACAGGCAGTCGGTGGGAGGGCCGTGTTCGCTGGCGCGCATACGTTTTCACTTCAAGTGACCGACGGTAGTATACCTCGTTAGAAGCAGGCCAATAGGCGCTCCCTTGCGGCTGTATGTACACAGTAGGTCTACAACACCATCCCAGCTTGGCTCAAACCCTCTCCTTCATCCCATCATGGATTAAAGCCTTCCCTGTACCTGCGCCAGCGCCCTATTAAGACAAATTCAAAATAAGATTCAAGAAGCTTGCACACATCAATAGGGCAGACTTACCTTTGCGCTATTAAGACTAAATACAGATAAGAATCTGTATCCCAAATCAAAACCAATTAAAGTTTAAAGATGAAAACTTCTATCTATTTATTCGCCGGATTATTCCTGCTTTTCTCTGCCGCCGCTTGTGAAGACGATGACGACATGACCCCGGTCATCGACGTTCCTTCTACCTATTCTTTCATCCGTGACGGTGCCTCTAGCGTATCCTTTTCCGGTCAATCTGACCGCATCGCAATGGCGGAAGAAACTATTTCTGCAATGAAGGACTTTGACAAGACCGCAGAAGACCTGAGCAACATGTTCACCAACGCCAACAGTCCCTTTACGGATGCTGACCTAAACGCTTCTTCCAAATCAGTGCGCTCTAAAGTTGCCGCTAGTTCAGAGCTATTTGCCAGTAACTCCGTACGCGCCGCAGAGATCAAGACGGATTTTGACGGATGGCTCAACGCCCAGGTCAGCGAAGTATTTCCTGCCCGCGACGTGTTGGCCACCGCCGGATCTCCCGGCCAGATTGCCGATGGCAGCAGTGTTCGTTACATCAACGCATGGGGTTTGGAGTATAACCAGGCCTTCGCAAAAAGCCTAATTGGCGGCCTTATGTACGACCAGATCGCCAATAGCTACCTCAGCCCGTTACAATTGGATTCCGGCACCCGCCGTATTGACAATACCGCCGGAACGATTGAGCCCGACAAGTCTTACACCGCCATGGAGCACCGCTGGGACGAAGCCTTCGGCTACCTCTTTGGCGCTTCCGCTAACGAAGCGACGCCACTTTCTGACGTTGGCACTGCGGACAACTTCCTCAATAAGTACCTCGGCCGCGTCAACACCGACGTCGACTTCGATGATACTGCTCTAAACATCGAAGTTGCTTTCCGTCGTGGCCGCGCTGCGATCGTCGCCGCTGATTATGTGGAACGGGATGCCCAAGCCGAAATCATCGAGGATGAACTAAGCAAGGTGATCCGCGTTAGGGCCGTTTACTACCTGATGCAGGGTAAGATAGCACTCGAAGCCGGTGATATGGGTGGTGCGTTCCATGACTTGAGTGAAGGTTATGGTTTCGTTTACTCTTTACGCTTCATTAATGGCACCGATGGTGACAACATCGCTGACGGTTATCTCGAAACCATACGCAACGCTGGTGGTAACGGCTTCTGGGACATCGACCCCACGGCTCTTGAAACCATCGCCTCCGAAATCGCTACGGCTGGTGGCTTCTCACTCGAAGCAGCTGCTAACTAAGCAAAACATTCGCCAATCCGAAAGGGAAGTATCCGTAAATGGAACTTCCCTTTCGGTAGTTTATCCACTAAATTAAACCAAGCAAAATGGAACGTTTACTATTCCTATCCTTCGCCGCTTTTCTCTTTTTGGTGACAGCCTGCGACTCAAGTACCTACGGAACCGATGACGACGAGCCGATGCTTCCTTCTTTCGACCGCAAAGCGATGCTGGAAGGCTGGGCCAATGACGTAGTTATTCCGGCCTACGAAGCTAACGTTATCACCTCCAGTCAGCTGGTGACTTCAGCCTCTTCTTTTGTCGGTTCCCCCAACCCGGAGCAGCTTGCAAGCCTGCGCGCTGATTACCAAACGGCTTACCTTAGCTGGCAGTCGCTCAGTCCCTTCATGATGGGTAAAGCCGAAGAGATCAATCTCCGTTTCCGTGTCAATACTTACCCTACCAATACGGAACTAATAGAGCAAACCATTGCTGGAGGTAATTTCAACCTTGAGCTCCCAAGCCTGATCACAGCCCAGGGTTTCCCTGCGCTTGACTACCTGCTTTACGCCGATGCAGACCAACTGCTGGAGAACGGGCCCGCAGCATCCGACCGCCGCGAATATATTGCCGCCCTGACCGTTACACTGCGTGACCTGATTGCCACCGCTGGTAGCGAATGGACACCAGCTTTCGTTACTGTTTACACCCAAAACGACGGTAACTCCGCAACCGCCAGTGTAGACAGGATGGTTAACGATTACATTTTTCACTACGAGAAATTTCTTCGTGCTGGAAAGGTCGGCATCCCCGCCGGTGTGTTCAGTGATACACTTTTGGCCGACAAGGCCGAGGCATTATATTCTGGCCAGTCAAAAGAACTCTTCCTCGCATCTTTGTCTACCTCAGAAACCTTCTTCAACGACAACGGTCTGGCCGAATACCTCAACGCCCTCAACGTAATACGTGATGGCGAACTACTAAGCGCGAAGGTTACCAACCAGTTTGCGGCAATCAGAATTACGTCCGAAATTGTAGGCGAAAACTTTTCGGATCAGGTGATTGACGACAACGTGCAAATGCTTACCCTCTATGATGAAATGCAACGCCTCGTTGTGCTGTTGAAGGTAGACATGCTTCAGGCCCTGAGCATCAATGTGGACTATGTTGATGCCGACGGAGACTGATTTAGGCCGTTAGAAGCTAGGGATTTAAGTCGTTAGACGTTCATCAACGACCCTCTCATTCCGTAGAGATTCAACATAGTAACCCGGGACGAAGCGCAGCGAAGTCCCGGGTACAAAACCAACTTGTTGCACAAAGTAGGCGACGCAAAGCGACGCCATATTCGAAAGGATGCTCTAACGGTCTAAATTCTAACAGTCTAAAAGACTAAATGACTAACAGTCCAACTTCCCCCGGCACACTCGCAGTCTTCCGTATAGGCTTCGGCCTGATGACGGCCCTAAGCATCCTCCGCTTCTGGTGGAATGGCTGGATTGAGAAGCTGTACTTAGAGCCAACCTACTTCTTCAGCTACCGCTACTTTGAGTGGGTAAAACCGCTTGGTGATTGGACCTACGTACTCTTCATCACCGCGTTCGTATCCGCCATAATGGTAACGGTGGGCTGGAAATACAGGCTCGCCAGCGTTCTTTTTTTCCTCAGCTTCACTTACATCGAGCTGATGGATAAGACGACTTACCTCAATCATTATTACTTCATTTCCCTACTTAGTTTCGTATTGATTTGGCTACCCGCAGCGGATTATTTTTCTGTTGATAAAGGTGCAGATAAGTCCGTCACTGTTCCGAGTTGGACGATTGATTGCCTCAAGGTTTTCGTTGGCGTGGTGTATTTCTATGCGGGCCTAGTCAAGCTCAATTCCGACTGGCTCATTGATGCTCAGCCGCTGGCCATCTGGCTGCCCGCGAAGTACGACATCCCACTACTTGGCAACCTAATGCAACAGGTTTGGGTGCACTACGCCTTCTCCTGGGTGGGCGCGGCGTATGACCTGTTTATCGTCTTTTTCCTACTCTGGCGGCCCACCCGACCCTTGGCCTTCGTGGCGGTGGTGATTTTCCACGTGCTTACGCGGGTACTTTTTCCGATTGGGATGTTTCCGTACATTATGATTGTTAGTGCGCTGGTGTTTTTTCCGACGGCTGTTCATTCACGGATTTTGGGGTGGATTGCTGAAATAAGGACTGACGGACTTTTCAGTCACGTGAAAAGACTCAGGGGGAAAAAACTCAGCAAATCCGTAAATTCGGACTTAAGGACTGACGGACTTTTCAGTCACGTGAAGCAACCTAGAAATGAAAAATCCAGTAAATCCGTAAATCCGGACTTAAGGACTGACGGATATTTCAGTCAGGCAAAAAAAGTCTGGAGAAGTAAAGTCTTCAGGGCGCGGCCGCAGGATGCAAAGCAATTTAATTGGAGCAAAGTAGTGGTAGGCGCCGTCTTGGTCCTACACCTGGTTCTCCCCTGGCGCTACCTAACCTACCCCGGCGAACTATTCTGGACAGAAGAAGGCTACCGCTTTAGCTGGCGGGTAATGCTCATGGAGAAAGCTGGCTACCTGAACTATAAAATCATTGATCCGGACACCGGAAAGCGCTCCGTCGTCAACCCCGGAGATTACCTCACGACCTTCCAGAACAAGCAGTTGGCTACGCAACCCGACTTCATCCTCGAATTCGCCCACCACCTAGCTTCTCTGCACCAGCAAATAGACGGCCCTTTACCGGCCGTTTATGCGGAGAGCTACATCGCCCTCAACGGACGCGGCAGCCGGGTCTACGTCAACCCCGAAATTAACCTGAGCGAGATAACCGAGGATACACCCCGCATTGAGTGGTTAATGCCCTTTGAAGATTCTATTTATGGACTATAGCAGAAATCGTACGGCTTCCAACGTCTGCCTCCCCTCCAACGTCAAGTTTTCGCAAGGCGAACACCCTTGCGATAATCCCGGACGCGGCAGAGCGGAATCCGGGATCTCCCCAAGCCAGGCCCAATGGCCCGCCCGAGCCCTTACCCTGCTCTTCTTAACCTTACTTTGCACCTGCGTCAGCGCCCAGAACACCCTAACCCTGACCATCCAAAGTCGGAAAACCAACCAGCCTCTAGCTGCAACAGAAATCTTCGCCCAGGAGACAGGTCAAGTGTACACTACCGGCCGGAAGGGGGTAGCCACCATCGTTACCGAGTCCCCCACCCTAACGCTCACCATCCTAGCCACCGGTTTCAGTAGCCGCCAAGAAATAATCACTTTTAGCCAACCGGGGCAGACCGTAACCATTCAAATGGTACCGCTCCAGCTTGACCTTGCTGCCGTAACGGTCCTCGCCGAAGGAAAAAAGAAGGCCTCCCTTACCCGCCTCCGCGCAGTAGAAGGCACCGCCATCTACGCCGGCAAGAAAACCGAGGTCGTCCGCCTTGACGCCCTGACCGTAAACCTGGCCAGCAACCAGGCCCGCCAGATCTACGCCGAAGTTTCTGGCCTCAACATCTACGAATCCGACGATGCTGGCCTTCAACTGAGCATCGGTGGCCGCGGGCTTGACCCCAACCGTTCCGCAAGCTTCAACACCCGCCAAAACGGTTACGACATCAGCGCCGACGTACTCGGTTACCCCGAGAGCTACTACACGCCGCCAGCCGAGGCACTCAGCGAAATACAAGTGATCCGCGGCGCCGCCAGTCTCCAGTATGGAACCCAGTTTGGTGGCCTAATCAACTTCGTCTTCCGTAAGCCGAACCCGCGTAAAAAGATCGAACTTACCAGCCGCCAAACGGTCGGCTCCAACGGCCTTTTAACCAGCTTTAACGCCCTGAACGGAACCGTTGGCAAGCTCGGCTATTACGGCTACTTCAACTACAAACGGGGCAACGGCTTCCGCCCCAATTCCGGTTTCGACAGCCGCAATGCCTACCTTCACCTCGATTACGAAGTCGCGGAAAATAGCAAGATCAGCTTCGAGTACACCTACCTCGATTACCTCGCCCAACAAGCTGGAGGACTGACCGACGCACAGTTCTACGCAGATCCCTTTCAGAGCAACCGGACCCGCAACTGGTTCGAGGTCGACTGGCAACTCTACAACCTCCGCTGGGACCATAAGCTGAACGACCGGACCAACCTCTCCATCAGTTTTTTCGCCCTGGACGCTGCACGCAAAGCCATCGGCTTCCGCACCAACCGCGTTTCTCAGGTCGATAACCTCTCCGCCCCGCGCGATCTCATCGCCGGGAAATTCAATAATTGGGGTGCCGAAGCAAGGGTGCTGCACCGCTATAAACTAGGCGAACGCTCCGCCGTATTCCTCCTTGGCGCAAAGTATTACCGCGCCGACAACGCCGCTATCCAAGGACCAGGTACCAACGGCAGCGGTGCAGATTTCCAGCTGGCAACAAACGAATTCCCCACCTTCCCCAATCAATCCGCCTTCACCTTCCCCAATCGTAACGTCGCCATCTTCGGCGAGCACATCCTTTACCTAACGGATAAGCTAAGCCTGACCCCCGGCATCCGCTATGAATATATCAACACCAGTTCAGAAGGCACCTTCCGTCGCATCGATTTCGACCTGGCCGGAAACCCGATCCGTGACAATGAATTTACGGACAACCGAGAGTTTGCCCGCAATAAAATCCTGCTGGGTATCGGCCTAAGCTATCTACCCTCGGAGCAATTAGAGTTCTTTGCCAACATCAGCCAAAACTACCGCTCGGTCACCTTCAACGACATCCGTACCGTAAACCCCAGCTTCCAGGTAGATCCCAACATCCAGGACGAGAGCGGCTTCACGGTAGACGCCGGTGTTCGCGGAAACATAAACCAGCTTTCCTACACCGCCAACGTTTTCGGCATTCGGTACAATGGCCGATTAGGCGAAGTTCTCACGCCGGAAGTAAGGGTAAACGCCGCAGGAACGGAAACGCCCACCGGCCGCATCATCCGTCTGCGTAACAACATCGGCAACGCCTTCATGTACGGCCTGGAGACCCTCTTGGAATACCGGCTATTGGACAACAAAACAGAGCGGGGAGCACCCTACACCGTCACCGCCTTCGCAAACACGAGCCTGACCCGCTCCGAGTACCTTTCCTCCGACATCGCCGGCGTTGCGGGTAAAGAAGTCGAGTTTATTCCCCTACTGAACCTGAAGACCGGCCTTCGTTTCGGGTACGGTAATTTACTGGGCTCGGTGCAGTACACTTATCTCTCCAGCCAGTTCACCGATGCCTCCAACGCTCCTCAGGACCAGCGGGACAACCAGTCCGGCATCGTCGGAGAAATCCCGGCTTACGGTGTAATGGATTTGTCGCTAAGCTACCGCTGGCGAAAGTTTAGTTTTGAGTCTGGAGCTAATAACCTTTTGGACCAGGTTTACTTTACACGGCGGGCTACGGGATATCCGGGGCCGGGAATTATCTCCAGTGCACCACGGGTTTTCTACTTTACTGTTGCTATTACACTGTAGGGGTGCCGTGAGAATAATTTTTTGCCGGAGATCCAACGTAGGGCTACTCCTGGCGGTCCTTTCAATACATACACCCGATGAGGTAAGTACTCGGACAGAATTAATGTGACATTCTGATCTGGTAGATTTTGGGTCTGAATGAGGCGAAACCTCGAAGAAGCCGCGAAGC
>JAPKCQ010000141.1 GCA_026421165.1 Lewinella sp.
GTTCTTCAACGAAATTCAGCACCAAAAGGCATCGCAGATTACCCCAATATTTAATATTGACAGACCACTAGCACAGTGTAATCTAAGTTTCAATGCACCCAAGTCTTAGATAAAGAATTCAGCCCGTGCGCGTCCACACGTGCGCGTTGCGCGCGCTCAGACCCACAATTTCACTGTGCAATAGGCCTTTCTTTTCTCTTCCAAGTAAGCGCTCAGCCTGCCCCGCGCGTCAGCAGGCAAATACTCCGCCGGGTGGCCTGTACGGAATGCTTTACGTTCATCGGGATGGCTAACTCGTCGCCGCGTAAAAGCGAGGTCATACCGTCAACATCATTGTAAATTACCGAACCGCTGAGTACCGTAAGTTTTGCGGGTACTTTCGTCCGGTGGTCGGATAACGATACCCCGGAATTGAGGCCAAGCATAGTTACCTGCAAATCTTCGTTACGGTGTAGCGTTTCGATCACCGGCTTGGTAGCCGTTTTTATCTTAAACAGTACCTGCTCAATAATGGAGGTACTAGTATTGTTTCGGTTACTCATTTTCTGATGAATTGTATATTATTGGTTAATAAACGAGTTGAGGAGTAAAGCAGCACCTACCCCCGGCCGGTAAGCGACAAAGCTTCAAGGTAGATGGCTTACGGCCCGTCTATACTGATCCTTATCATCGTCGTTAATGATTCTCGTCATACTTAGGGACGAGTTCAGAGGGGGGAGAACAAGAAGCAGGGCGGCCCCTCCCAGCCCTGCTCTTCAAAAATCCTTCGCTGCACCTGCGGCCCCGCCTAAATAAACGACCACGTAAGTACCAACTTCAGAAAGATTCATTGCCCGTGGTGACCTTCGTCATACGGATGGGCCTAAATAATCGGCAACTTATGGGTTAAAGAAACACCTCATGAAAAAGATCATCGTCCCCACCGACTTCTCGCCTACCTCCGCAGCCGCGCTGCGCTATGCATACTTCTTGGCCGAGGCTATTGGCCTTGACCTCGAAGTACTACACGTACACGACGGTTATGGCGACGGTGATTCTTCCAGCGTCAACGAAGGAGATATGGAAGCCTACATAACCACACAGCATAGTATTGATCAGTTCATCTACCTTAACCTCAAAGCCGGGCAGAGGGTCACCGCCTGCAGAGAGAAGGAAACCGACGTCAACATCAGCAGCTGGGAAATCATCGGTAAGCCACATGACGGGCTGATCGCCGCCAGCCACGAAGAGGACACCCGCCTGGTCGTGATGGGAGCCGTCGGTACGGGCGCGGTCAGTACCATGGCACCATTATTCGGTAGCGTAGCCCGTACGGTAGCCAAACGCGCCGACTGCCCGGTATTACTAGTACCAAAAGACTACGGTGCACAAGTTCTCCGGCGCGCCTCTATTTCTTTCGGCGCAGTAAGCGCCCTCCGGGAAACCAGCAAAGGATTTGACTTTATTAGCAGCGCGCTGGCTCCCGCCCTACGGCTAGTCCACATCCGTGATTTTAGTAAAGAACCCGAAGCCAGCGAAGAGGCCGAGCTGATGAAAGATGTCGTAGATACTAGATTTTCAGGCTATCCCGTAGCGCTGTTGGACCTCCTCGACCCCAACGTTACGGCCCACCAGCTATTGGCCCATGCGCACGACGACGAGATTGATTTGCTTGTCATGGGCCATTATCATAAAAGCCTCTTCGAGCGACTCTTCTCCGGTTCCAAAATCCTACCCACGCTTGAAAATATCAATACCCCCATGCTGGTCATTCCGATTGCAGACGACTAAGAATTGTCAATTTATCTACGATAAACGACCACTTTATTGCCCTAAACCAGCAAGCCCCGCAAGCCCTCCACATCCTGGAGAATTAAGCGTTTTCCCTCCGACCTTAATAAGCCATCTTGCTTAAAGTCTGACAAGCTCCGGATGATGCTTTCTTTTGTTGATCCAACCATCTGCGCCAGTTCTTCCCGCGAGAGCTCGATGGCCTCTCCCTCATACTTCTCATGCAGGTCGCAAAGTACGAGCGCGGTGCGTCGGCGGACGCTGTCGTAGGCCTGGTTAACCAGCCGATCACCGCGGATTACTACCCGGCCGGCCATCAGGCGCATCAACGCTTCAATAACTGTACGGTCGGTATTGAGGAGCTTAACTAGCTCGTTAATCGCGAGTGACTGCAGCACCGTGCCCCCCAAGCCCACTATACCAGAGTAGTGCAACGGGGTCCGCTCCAGCGCCGAAGGAACCCCGAAGATTTCTCCCGCTCCCAGTTCGGCGATGATGTAATCGTGGCCGTGCTCATGGGCCCGGCTAAGGTGTACGTGCCCTGCTTCTACCCGGTAGATAAAGTGCGGGTTTTCACCTTCCCGAAAGATATATCCCCCTTCGCTTAAGGTATGCTGATGTCCTTTTTTTTCAAAAGCCTCCTCCAGGCGTTTGAGCCCCCCTTCGGGGTCACTAAGGTGAACCTGGCCCGTTGAGGCTACTGGCGTAACGCCGTTACTGTGCCCGGTTTTTTTCAGGCGGGTACTGATAACTTGCAGTAGTTCATCTTTATGAAAAGGCTTGGTTATGTAGTCATCGGCTCCCAGGTTCATACCCCGGCAGATGTCTTCAGTTTCTATTTTGGAGGTGGTAAAGATGAAGGGAATACCCGCCGTATCGTCGTTTTCGCTAAGTATATTAAGTACTCCGTAGCCATCCTGTTCCGCCATCATGACGTCACATAGGATGAGGTCAGGCAAGTGTTGAATAGCGGTCTTCACGCCAGCCATCCCGTTAGGTTCGGCGAGGACGGTATAGCCATAAAGACCCAAAACTTCCTCCAGGTTTTCCCGGACACCCTCGTTGTCTTCAATAATGAGAATTGTCGTTTTGTCCATATGCTTATTCTTCTTTTGTTACCGGCATTACGACAGGTGGGCTTAGGGTATAAGCTAAAGATACCTCTTTAAACTTGAAGGCATTTGTGCTGTAGTTGTCGGCTAAGTCCATCATTACTTGCCCACCTTGCGGGGAGCATACCCCTGATTTTCCCCAGCTCTACCTACCGGAGATCCCGTCCTAATTCAGTCAGCAAGTTGCTCGCCACCGTCTTACGGCGCTGGCAAACCATGTTGTCGATACATACTACTGTCGGGTACATGAGGTAAAACCGTAATGGCAAACGTGGCCCAGTACGGGCGACCGCAAGGGCTAAAGTCTACACACTTCTTAGCCGTTTTCTCATCGGAGGCATCATTTTTGAGCGCAAAGGCGAAGCGTTCAAAAATGTTCCTCAGATGTGTAAAACTGCGAAGCCGTACATAAAGCAGCTGGCTCGCTATCTAGTCGGGGGACGGCTGTTCGCCGCCCCCCTTCCAGGTCAGTATTGAAGCCTGTTTCCACCCGAAGTATTACGGGCGGTTCCAGATTTAGTGCTTATGATCATTCCCCGTATGCTCAGCCAGAGCAACATAGGCCATGCCACAAACCTGGCATTCTCCAGCCTCGTCGCTACCGCTATCTGCACAGTGCATCGGGCAGACGTACGCGGAGGTAAATTCCTTGCCCTCACCGTGAGAAACTTCGGCTGCTGTTTCCACGGCCATTTCCGTAGCCGTGTCCACAGCCATTTCCATAGCTGTGTCCATAGCCATTTCCGCAACTGTTTCCGCAGCCATTTCCTCAGTTGTTTCCGTAGCCGTATCCGTTGTTGCGGCGGAGTCACCGCAAGCAGTAAAGGCGAAGGTGAAAGAGAGGACCAGCATCAGGGCGATCATTGATTTAAAAAAACGCATATTGAATTGTATTATGGCCGCTTTTAGTGAGCGACCGGGTGATTGAATTACTATAGTTCGTTGGTTACGCTTCCACACTTCAGCATCATCTCGCCGAAGTAGGGATTACGAATCTGTTCTTCGTTACTTAGCCAGTTGGCACCGGCATTATCAAAGGCCATCGGGCAGAATTGCACGTAGTAAGTACCGTCCACTCCAAAAGCCGTTAGGGCGTTAATCAGTGCTTGGGAAATAAAGCCAAACTGCTCCCGCTGGGCTTCCACCTCGTCCTTTTCCAGCAGGATGTTCGCGTGGGCTTCTATCGCCTCCATTTGCTTCATCCAGTAAACGTGTGCACCGCCTTTTACCTGCACCATATCAACCCTGGCCAGCGTTCCCCTCAGCGAAGTCAGCAACGCTTCATCCGCCAGTTCCGTGGCCACCATCCGGTCCTTTAGGGGGAGGTAAGCTTCAACGACTTTGCCCAATTGTGTTCGAAACGCTTCTGGCGTATTCTCTCTGTAGTCAGGGATGGGTTCCTCACCGGCCGAGGCTGGCGGCAGCCCTGACTCGGCCGGTGAAGAATTCATTCCGCGCACCAGGACATCCCGGTTCATCATACTCGCTTTATTATTGAGCTGTGCCGAAGCATCAATTTGAAAAGCCCCGTTGACGACCACCCGGTCACCGGCAATCAGTCCCGCTGTAATTCGGTACCCCTCCCCGACTCGCTCCCCAACGGTGACCTCCCGAAACTCGTAGGTTGGTACTTCCATGTTCGGCAACTCCACGTAGGCCACCGACCGCTCCCCCGTCCAAAGCACAGCGCTGCGCGGGACGATGAAGCTTCCGCCACCTATTGCGTCGCCCCTCTCCCGATAAGAAGCTCCGGAGGAAAGGGCAACCGTACCCTCGATAAACATTTCCGGCTTTAACCTGCCCCGGCGGTTATTTACCTCAGCTCGTACAGCGGCCGTTCGTGTTTTCGGATCAATGACCCGATCGATAAAGCTCACCCGGGCGGTATATTCCTCATCTGGCCGCGCGAGCACCGTGAAGGTAACTTTATCTCCCACACTGATCTTCGCCACATCCTGCTCGTAGGCGTCAAACAAAGCCCATACCTTACTCAGGTCAGTAAAAGTATAAAGTGCACCACCGGCTTTGACGTACTCACCAACTTCGGCCTTAGTCGCCAGAATGGTTGCACGGTGGTCCGCGTAAATTGGAAAATCACGAATGACCTCGCCGGTTTTTTCGAGCTCCGCAATTTGCTCATCGGTCACTTTCAGGTTGCGCAGCTTTGTACGAGCCGCCGCAACTAGGCCCGGATTGACGTCGGCAAATTTTATGGCCTGCAACAACTCCTCCTGGGCAACCACCAGATCAGGAGAATATACCGTCGCAATCCGTTGACCGGCGCGTACTTGCTCTCCGGCAAAGGAGACGAATAAACGCTCCACCCGGCCACCAAATTCCGATACCTCGACAGCGGCAGTCCGCTCATCCGGGGCAAGGCGACCGGTTAATTTCAACCCTGCTCTTTTACCGGTCTTCGCACCTGCGGCCGCGCCCAAAACCTTCTCCCCCGGGGAGAGGAAAGACGTTGGAGTAGCACCGACAACAATTGTTCGTACCCGCGCCATCGCCACCGCAGCTTCCGTCATCGTCAGTATCGCCGGATCGGTAGAGTTTCCGGTGTGCAACGGAATGAGGTCCATACCGCACAGCGGGCAATCGCCCGGGCCATCCTGCCGGATCTGCGGGTGCATCGAGCAGGTCCAAACCGGTGCTTCCGCTCCGCTGTCCTCCATGGCTTCATGGTCATGGTCGGCGTGTCCGTCCGTTACTTCGACCTCGCCACCAAATAGAAAATAGCCGGCCAGTAAGCCCAGGGCCAATGCACCCACGAGGTAAATTATCGTTCGAGTATTCATCATTATTAATTTATGAGGTAGCGATCAATCATCGCTCGTTGTACAAGAATGGTCGTTTGCGCCATCACCGCTTTGATGCGGTACCCGATCAGCTGGTTTTCCAGCCGTAGTAGTTCATCAAAGGCACGTGCGCCGTTAGCGAATTCACTCCTGGCAATCGACACCGTAGCGTCAATCACCCGCACTTGCTCGCCGAGAAAATACAGCTCGTTGGCTGCGTTATCAATTGTATTCAGCGCGCGCCTTATTTCGGCTCGGAACTCGTTTTCGGTAGCTTCCCGCCGGGCATCCAGCGCCAGTATACGGACTTCTTCTTCCTGCCGCTTTGCGGAAAATTTGCCTTTACTCAAAGGGATTCTTACCATCGCTCGGGGCAGAATCACGTCGCGGCCGTTCCGGAGAGGGTTCATATCGTCGCGGCGGCCGGTGGCGATGTAGTCGACACCGGCGCCGAAATCTGGCCGCTGGTCGAGCTTCGTTAGTTCAATGGCCGCGCGGTTCGTCTCCTGCTGCAGGCCGTAAATACGAAGGCCGGGATGCTTACTCAGGTCGGGATCATCGTTGGCAAGGTCTGGTGCAAAATCAAGGGTTTCCGCAACCCGTCCGTCAATATCCAAACGGGCATCCACCTGCGTATCGGCCGGGCGGTTTAGTAGTTCGTTGATCGTTACCATTTCCTGAGACGCGAGGTAGCGCATCTCCGCCAGTTGGCGCTCGACTTGCTGTTGTTCTAATTGAATCCGGTAGACGTCCACCGAACTCCCTTTACCACTTTCTACCCTGCTCAGTGCCAGGCGATCGAGGCTCTCGTAAAGCTCGAGACTCTCCCGCAGCACGGCCGCGCGGGCCTCCAGGCCGGCCAGGCTAAAGTAAGCCTTCTCCAACCGAAAGATTAGCATCAGTTGGCGGGCGGCTACTTTTTCCAGTAGTGGCTTGGCGCGGGCGTCCGCCACGCCAGCCATTGCCGCAAGCTTCCCCGGCCAGGGCAACATTTGAGTGGCTCCTATCCGAAACTGCTGCGGCCCGGTACGGGTTTCGACGGGCAGGACGAATACGCCGCCACCAATCTCCAAATCGGGTAACTGGTTCTGCTGGGCGCCGATCTTCATCGCGGCTTCGTAATCCAGCGACAAGGCCCGTAGTTCGGAGTTTTCACGCCGCAGCTCCACCTTCAGGCTGTCCAGGCTTTGGGCGCTGACGCAGGTGCAGAGTAAGGTTAACAGAAGCAAGGTTATTATTGACTTCCTCATGAGTTGCTAAATTTCTGGTTCCACTTCAATTTGATTTCCTCCCGCATACACCAAAGTACCGGCACCGTAAACATGGTCACCACCTGTAGCACCATCCCGCCGAAGCTGGGGATCGCCATCGGCAGCATGATGTCCGCTCCCCGGCCGGTAGCGGTAAGTACTGGTAGGAGGGCCAGGATCGTCGTCGCCGTCGTCATCATCGCGGGTCTTACCCGCCGCAAACCTCCTTCGATCACCGCTGCCCTGATCTCCTTCACGGTATCCGGCGTATTCCGCGCAAAGCTATCCCGCAGGAAGGTCGCCACCAGTACCCCGTCGTCCGTCGCGATACCGAACAGGGCCAGAAAACCAACCCAGACCGCTACGCTCAGGTTGATCGTCCGCATCTGAAACAAGTCCCGCAGGTTTACGCCAAAAAAGTTAACGTTCATAAAGTCAGGGTCGGCATACCCACCCAGTAGCAAAAACCCACCGGAGAAGGCCACAAATACCCCGCTGAATACCATCAGTGCCGTTGTTACCGACTTGAACTGGAAGTACAGAATTAGGAAGATCAGCCCTAGCGCAATCGGTACGACCAGGCTCAGCCGCTCGTTGGCACGGACCTGCTGCTCGTAGTTGCCCGCAAAACGGTAACTAACCCCAGCAGGAATATCCAACGTACCCCGTTCCTGTAGGCCGTCGAGGTAAGCCGTGGCGTTCTCGACGACCTCTCCTTCGGAAAACCCAGCCAGCCGGTCAAACAGCACGTATCCGACAAGAAACCCGTCTTCGGACTTTATCGACTGTGGCCCCTGCTCGTACCTGATGTCGATCAATTCCCCCAAGCGAATCTGCCCGCTGCGGGTCGGCACCAGAATATTCTTGATGGCCTCCGGATCATCCCGCAGCTCGCGTGGATAGCGCAGCCGGACGGCGTAGCGTTCGCGGCCTTCTACCGTTGTGGTCATCTTCATCCCCCCGACAGTGGCCCTGATTTGTTGCTGAACGTCGAGGACACTCAAGCCGTAACGGGCAATCACGTCGCGCTTCACATCCAGCAATAAGTAGGGCTTACCAACGATCCGGTCGGCGAAGACCGCCGCGTCCTTCACCCCGTCCACGTTCTTCAGCTCGCGCTCCAGCTCCAGGCCGACAGCCTCGATGGTCTTCAGGTCTGGCCCGCGCACCTTGATGCCCATTGGGGCCCGCATCCCCGTTTGCAGCATCACCAGTCGGGTTTCGATGGGTTGTAGCTTGGGGGCGGAGGTGACGCCCGGGAGTTGGGCGGCGGCGATGATCTTTTCCCAGATGTCGTCTGGAGATTTGATCTGGTCACGCCATTGACGGAAGTACAGGCCGTTTTCGTCAGGAGTGAGGTCTTCTACCGAAGCTTGCGATCTCTGGCTCGCCGGCTGAGTGGCTCCATTCTTAAGCACAAACTCCCCATGCTCATCTACCTTAAACCGCAGCCGGTGCCCATTCTCATCCGTTGCATATTCCGTCTTGTACAAAATCATATTCTCGTACATCGACAGCGGTGCGGGATCCAGCGGGCTGTTCACCCTGCCGGCTTTACCAACCACCATCTCCACCTCCGGAATGGTGGTTACCGCCATATCCAGCGTCCGTAGGTTGCGCAGGTTCTCTTCGACGCCCGCGTGGGGCATGCTTGTTGGCATAAGCAGAAAAGCACCTTCGCCGAGTGCGGGCATAAACTCCTCGCCGATGCTCCGAAATGACTGGAACCCGGCAAAGATCAGAAGCCCGATTAAGACCAAAAAGAGGATCTTCACCTTAAGCAAAAAGCCGAGGATCGTCGTATAAAAATGAATCACCAGCCAGAAGAACCCCAGTAGCGTACCGGATACTACCGCCACGAAAAGGAAGTTGATTGCCTGACTTTGGTTCACTCCGAGTGGGAGCCAGTAACCAGCCAGAAGCCAGGCGAGCACCAGCGCGATGGAGACATTGATCAGCGTCTGTAAACCTTGCTCCTTCCAACCCTTTGTTGCACCTGCGTCCGCGCCCTTCTTAAATAGTGCAGCTGTAACAATACCCAGTACGCCAGCCAGCACCGTCACCACGCCCAGCCACCAGGCCACGAAGACCCAGGCAGCGATGCCAACGAGAATCAAAATTCCGTTGCCAAAAATTTTCACCTGCTTGCTGTCCCGGTCCCAACCCAGAACCACGTGTGCCAGCGCGGGAATGAAGGCTAACGCAACAATGATCGCGGAGATCAGCGCAAAGGTCTTCGTAAAGGCCAGTGGCCGGAACAGTTTGCCCTCCGCAGCCTCCATCGTAAAGACGGGCAAGAAACTAATGATCGTTGTGGCTACCGCCGTCAGCACCGCCGAACCAACCTCGACGGTCGCTTCGTAAATACTCTCTAACCTACTCTCCCCATCCGGCGGATCATTCAGCCGGTACACCATACTCTCCGTCAGCACAATCCCCATATCCACCATCGTACCGATCGCAATGGCGATACCGGAAAGTGCCACAATGTTAGCGTCTACCCCAAAGTACCGCATCGCGATGAAGCACATCAGCACCGCTACGGGCAACGTGCCGGCCACCAGTAATGAGGACTTGAGGTTGAACAGCAGGAGGATCACCACGATAGCGGTTATCAGAATTTCTAGGGTCAGCGCTTCTTCTAAAGTTCCGATGGTTTCCCGAATCAGCTCTGAACGATCATAAAATGGAATAATCGTAACCTGGCTCATGACACTATCCGCACCGTTCCCTATCACACCTCCAGCGTCATCCTCGTTTTCTGGAGATGAGGCCCTAGCAATAAACGGGGAGAGGGCAACCATCCGCTTAGGCAAGCCAGGTGCCAACTCTGCTATTTTCGCCTTAACATTATTAATGACCTCCAGCGGGTTGGCGCCGTACCGCGCGACCACTACCCCACCGACAGCCTCTGCACCAGACTTGTCCAGAATCCCGCGCCGGGCGGCCGGACCAACCGTGACCCGCGCCACATCGCGCAGGTAAACGGGAACGTTGTTTTTCTCACTAACGACGGCCAGCTCCAGATCATCGAGGTTCTGCAAATAGCCCAAACCACGAACGAAGTACTCCGCCAGGTTGATCTCCAGCGTGGCCGCGCCAACGTCTAGGTTAGACTCCTTTACCGCCTTCATCACCTGCCCCAGTGTAATGCCGTACACCCGCATTTTTTCTGGGTCCACATCCACCTGGTACTCCTTCACATAACCACCGATACTGGCCACTTCGCTCACGCCCCCGGCCGCGCTTAATCCGTAGCGGACGTAAAAGTCCTGAACGCTCCGCAGCTCATCCAGGTCCCAGCCACCAACGGGAGTACCGTCAGCCGTACGGCCTTCCAACGTATACCAAAACACCTGACCCAGCGCCGTAGCATCCGGACCAAGCGTAGGGGTCGCATTCTCCGGTAGCAAGCCCGCCGGCAAGGAGTTCAATTTCTCCAGTATCCGGCTACGTGACCAGTAGAACTCCACGTCCTCCTCGAAGATCAGGTAGATGCTCGAAAAGCCGAACATGGAGTTGGAGCGAACCGACTTTACGCCCGGAATACCAAGTAAAGAGGAAGTCAGCGGGTAGGTAATCTGGTCCTCCACATCCTGCGGCGACTGCCCGGCCCACTGGGTAAAAACAATCTGCTGGTTCTCCCCGATGTCCGGAATGGCGTCTACTGCGACGGGATCCCGCGGAAGACCGGGGATGTCAAATTCAAAAGGGGCAGTAGCGAGGCCCCACCCCACAAACAGGATGAGAAGCAGCCAAACTACGAGCTTATTCTCCAGGAAGAAGCGTACGAATGCATTAATCATAAAACAAGGGTTAGTGCGCGTTCGGCTTTCTGACCGATTGCTGACAAGTATTGTTC
>JAPKCQ010000450.1 GCA_026421165.1 Lewinella sp.
TGACTGACGGATAAGTCCGTCACACTTGGCCGCTAAAAGCTGATTTAAGGAGAAGTCCGTCACGATTAGTCGTTTAGTGCTGGTTTGCTGGTTGATTTAAGGAGAAATCCGTCACGAATAACGGGTATCGAGCCTCGATAAGCGTCTGACTGACGGATAAGTCCGTCACCATCCAGCGATCAACTCGTAACCAGCGGCCGCAACGCATCCCCCAGCATCTCCTCATAAGCCAGCCGACAACCATCTGCAATCACGGAAAGGGCGGGGGAAAGGTCGTAAGCCTTTTCCTGCCAGGGCTTAAAACCAGTACTTTTATGCACGTTGCCGTACCAGTGTTCTGCCCAGCTTCCGTCTTCGGGTCGCGCACCGGATTTCCAGCTGAGCATCCGGTTGGTAAACGGAATATTAAGCTGTTCACAGAGTTGGGCGAGGACGTTTTCCGGGGCCATCAGTAGCAGTCGGGCATCAACTACCGCAGTCAGGTTTCCAGATTTTTTAAGTTGTCGAAAAAGTTTGTACTGTTGCGGGATACCGATGTCCTCAGCGGTAATATCTTTCACTACTTTGCTGAAGGAATTGAGGATAGCTCTGGGATCACGGATCAGGAGAACATTGTCCATCCTGTTCAGAAAACCAGGATCTAGCTCAACCAGGTGATGGGTCATTTGCTTGAATACAACGGCGGCCTTACCGTAGTCGTTATTGAGCATATGTTCCACAACTTCATGCCCATTACCGTTCTGGCTGTCCAGAATGTCAGCGCGTCCGGGATGATCAGCTTCCGTTGGTTGCCGTAGTAGGTAGTGGGCATACAGTGGCTCGTCAACCACTGCGGTATCTGCTCGTTGGGCAAAACTGTACATCAGCGCGGTGCTGATGTTACGGGGCGAAGACCATAGGTTAATGCGTTTATCCATAAAGTGACTGTTTGGGCGCGGTCGCAGGATGCAAAGAAAGTCTGCAAGCAAAGCAAAGATGGGGAAGAAATCAAAAGATGGACGCAAATGATCATATCTTGGGCCCGGAAATAAACTTTTTGTCCTCAAAATACCACACTTATTACCCCTGATCAATTAGCCTTCGACCGCGACCACCTTTGGCACCCCTATACTTCCTTGGCGAAGCCGCTGCCGGTATATCCCGTTGCTTCGGCCAGCGGAGCAACCATCACCCTGGCCGACGGCCGTGAACTGACCGACGGCATGGCCTCTTGGTGGTGCGCCATCCATGGCTATAACGTCCCCGAACTAAACGCCGCCATCAGCGCACAGACCAGTAAGATGAGCCACGTTATGTTCGGCGGCTTCACCCACGAACCAGCCGTTGAGCTGGGAAAACGACTCGTTAGCATCACTCCCGAAGGCCTGAACAAAGTCTTCCTCGCCGACAGCGGCTCCGTCAGCGTTGAAGTAGCCATGAAGATGGCCGTTCAGTACCAGCACGCCCGCGGTGAGCGTGGACGGGGAAAGTTGCTGACCTTCCGTGGTGGTTACCACGGAGATACCACCGGACCCATGTCCGTCTGTGATCCGGAGACGGGGATGCACGGCTTGTTTAATGGTTTCCTGCCCGTCCACCACTTTGCCGGACGTCCTCCCGGAGGTTTCAACGTCCCTCTGGATAAAGAATACCTTAAGGAACTAGCCGCTACCTTTCGGCTTCATGCCCACGAATGCGCCGCCTTCATCTGCGAACCCGTTGTCCAGGGAGCTGGCGGTATGCATTTCTACAACCCGGGCTACCTGCGCGCCGTAAAGGACTTATGTAAAGAGTACGGCTTACTACTGATCTTCGACGAAATAGCCACCGGCTTCGGCCGCACCGGAATGATGTTTGCCGCCGAACACGCCGGTTTTACCCCCGACATCATGTGCCTTGGTAAAGCGCTGACCGGGGGGTACATGACCCTGGCCGCAACGCTCTGCACCGACGAAGTCGCTGAAGTAATCAGTCAGGGTGAAGCCCGGGTACTTATGCACGGACCGACTTTTATGGCCAACCCCTTAGCCTGCGCCGTAGCAGTGGCGAGTATCGACCTTCTACTTAAGTCCCCCTGGCAAGAGCGGATAACCCAGCTCTCCAAAAACCTTTCATTGCACCTGCGTGCCGCCGCCCAAATGGACGCCGTGAAAGAAGTGCGCGTGCTCGGAGGAATCGGCGTAGTTGAAACCCATCAAGCAGTAGACGTCGCTAAAATCCAAGCCTTTTTCGTAAAGCGCGGTGTTTGGATCAGACCTTTTGGGACCAGGATTTACCTGATGCCGCCGTACATCCTTTCCGAGTCGGAGACACGGAAGTTGTGTTCGGCAATTTTGGAGTGGGTAGCGTAGTTGTCTAATCTGCCTTCTTGAGCGTAGGGCTAAAAAATATGCGTGAAAGCTTGTTTTTACGTAGCGCCTTCGTAGTACTGCTCTTTATCGTTAAAAAGCCTGCGTAGCCACAACTACGCAG
>JAPKCQ010000142.1 GCA_026421165.1 Lewinella sp.
AAGATGGCCACCGCTACCGCGTAAGCAATACCGGCCCCGATGCTGGATGGATAGAAAATAATTGGAACGGTGGTAACGCTACTGTAGACAACCAGGCCGTAACCGCATACGCCGGTATTACAATGTTTGGCTCCTATTCTGTCACTCCTCCCGGCCCTTCCGTGAGCGCTTCTGCGAATGGTAACCTTACCGAACCTAGTACAGATGGTGGTTTCACAATCACCCTTTCCGAAGTAGCAGCTGCCAACGTAACCGTCAACTACACGCTCACAGGAACAGCTACTTCAGGCGACGATTACACCGACCCCAACGGAGGTTCTGCACAGATTACCGCTGGCCAGCTTTCCGTATCCGTAAGCATCGAAGTGATGGATGACATGGACTCAGAACTTGCTGAGACTATTGAAATCACCCTTACCTCGATATCCGACGCAACCTTCTCCCTTGGTTCCGGAGCGACGATCAATGTTATTGACGACGAGCCAGTCTCGGCCATTTTCATCAGCGCCATTCAGGGCAGCGGGACCAGCAGCCCGGCTGTAGGCCAGACGCTATCCATTGAAGGTATTGTAGTTGGTGACTTTCAGGGAGGAAATGGTGCCGGCCTCGGTGGCTTCTTCGTTCAGGAAGAGGATACTGATGCTGACGCTGATCCTTCCACCTCCGAAGGAATCTGGGTTTACGATGAAACCGGAGCAGTAGACGTTGCGGAGGGCGACCTGGTAACAGTGACCGGCCTGGTGGAAGAGAGCAGCGATCTTACCCAGCTCAACGTAACCGGCGCCGGAGCCAGTGTTGCCGTTATCAGCTCTGGAAATACGCTGCCTACTGCCGCGAATCTCGACCTCCCGGTTAGCGCAGATACCGATTACGAAGCTTTTGAAGGTATGCTTACTACCGTTACGGAAACCGTTTCGATCACCGAGAGTTTCAGTGTAGGTCGGTTTGGCGAGTTCTCCGTCTCTGAAGGTGAGCGGCTTATCACGTTCACCGAATGTAACGAATCTGACCCTGCGGCCCTTGCTCTTTATAATGCCGACCAAAGCCTGCGCCGACTGACGGTAGACGACGGTCGTAACGGCCAAAACACCTTTCCGATTGTCCTCGGTAATGGCCAGGAAGTCACAGCGACCAACAGCCTTCGCTCCGGCGCATCCATCACCGGTCTTACTGGTATTATCGATGAGCGCTTCAATAGCTACCGGATGCAAGCCACCAACTTTACGGTTGGCAGTGATAATGCACGCCCTACCGCTGCTCCCGCCGTGGGCGGTAACCTTACCGTAGTTGGCATGAACGTTTTGAACTACTTCACTACCTTCGGTAGCCGTGGTGCGGACAACCAGGAGGAGTTCGACCGCCAGGAAATCAAGATCGTAAAGGCCATTTGCGAACTCAACGCCGATATCATCGGCTTGGTAGAAATTGAGAACAACGGCTATGGTATTGACGGAGCGTTACAGTCACTCATCGACGCAATTACCGCTGAGTGCGGAACGCAGTACCGTTTTGTTACTTCACCGAATACGGGTACTGATCAGATCCAGGTTGCGCTGATCTATAGGACAGACGTAGTTATGGAGTCCGGCACCGCCGCAGCACTCTCAGAACCAGCCAATGTATTCAGCAGAAACCGCGTACCGGTGGCCCAAACCTTTAAGGTTATTGAAGCAGGTAACCCTAGCCTTAACGCTGAAGTCACCGTCTGCGTCAACCACTGGAAGAGTAAAGGAAGTGGCTGTGGAGCTGGTGACGACGATACCGGAGGATCCGGTAATTGTGACGGATCACGCACGGCAGCCGCCCAGGCCATTCACGACTGGCTGGCCACCAAGCCTACTGGTACTACCGATACCGACAACCTTGTCATCGGAGACCTCAACGCCTACAGCCAGGAGGAACCACTTAAACTCTTCATCGATGCTGGATATGTGAACACGGTACGCGCTGCAGCTGGTGCGGGCAGCTTTCCCTGCGGCAGCAGCCCTTCCTACGTTTTCCGTGGCGAATGGGGCAGCCTTGACCATGCACTGGCCAGTGCATCTCTTGCCGGTCAGGTGACCGGTGCCATTCCCTGGCCAGTCAATGCTCCAGAACCCATCGCGCTTGACTACGACACGCGGTTCAACGACCCCGCTCTTTATGCTGATGACTACTACCGCTTTAGCGACCACGACCCGGTGGTAATTGGCCTTGACCTCAGCGTTGTCGTTAGTGTTCAGAACGAAGAAGCAGGTGCCATGGAAATTCGCCAGCTCAGCCCGCGGCAGTTCCGTGTTCTGGGTACTCCGATCGGTGTGGAATACCTACTCGTCAACGCTGCCGGTGTAGAAGTACGGCGCGGTGTTACCCGTGCTGATCAAACTGATATTGACGGATCAGGCCTTCCCTCCGGTATCTATTTCCTCCTGGTTCGTTCGCGGAGTGCGGGTGGACAGACGTTCAAGGTGATTCTTCGGTAGAAAATTCTCTTTTGGGCGCGGCCGCAGGATGCAAGGTTTGTTAGGAGGCACGGTTCTTCGGAACAAGCCGCTTAACGAGCGCTCAATACCAGCCTGCACTTCGTAAGGATATGTTTACAGCAAGGGGCTGATGGATTTCCGAATGGAATTCATCAGCCCCTTTTATTTCTCTTACCTTCCGGGATAGCGTTTAACGTAGGGTATTGCGAGTAATTTGAATAAATTGCAGGACAAACTTCCCGTCATGCAAAACCTATTACTCGCTGATTTTGGCTTATTCCTCGGCCGCTTTCACCCTCTGCTGGTTCATTTACCAATTGGGTTTTTGCTCCTGGCGGTATTATTGGAATGGTGGCCAGGAAATAAGATACGCCCAGCCATCCGGGTCAGCTGGACGGTTGGAGCGATCTCAGCGGTAGCCGCAGCTTTTTGCGGGTGGTTACTTTCGGGCGAGAGTGGCGGTGGAGACACGCTGTTTTGGCACAAATGGCTCGGGATCAGCGTTGCGGTACTGGCAGTTGTCGGAACCTATTTAAGCTGGAACGGTGGTAAACCGGCTAAGTGGGTAGGCTTACTGGTTGCGGGCTTACTTGCTGTTGCTGGGCACCAAGGCGGCAACCTCACCCACGGCGAAGACTACCTGTTTGAGCACGCACCAGCGGTAGTACAAAAGATTACTGGTTACCAACCTAAATCCTCCGTAAACAAAGACTGGAACTCCGTCAATACCGACAGCATCAATATATACACAGCCTTATTACAGCCGGCGCTGAACAAGACCTGCGTTAAATGCCACAACGCTGGTAAACAGAACGGTGGTCTGCGGATGGATAAAGCGCACTTCCTCTTTGAAGGTGGAGACGGTGGTGAGATCATTCACGCAGGAAACCCCATGGAAAGTCCGTGGTACAAGCGCGTGACCCTGCCCGGGAGCAACGTAAAGTCAATGCCTCCGCAAGGGGCAACGCTAGACTTCACCCAGGTACGCTTACTCGAATACTGGATTGCCGAAGGAGCGGACACCTTAGCCCTCCTTGATCCTAAAACCACACCGACGGACATCAAAATGCTGCTGGCGCGAGACTACGGCCTGGACCTAAGTCCAAAGCTCTTCGTAGAAAAAATCATTGCACCTGCGCTCAGCGCCCAAAACATCAATGCCCTGACCGCCATCAACTGGGCCATCACCCTACTCGTTCCCGGAGGTTCTGCCCTGGAAGTAAAGCCAAGCCCAGGCAGAATAATTGATGCTCCCTCACTCGCAAAGCTTGCTGAGCTTGCTCCTGAGCAAGTAGCTTACCTAAGTCTTGATCGACTGCCACTAACGGACGACGATCTCGCCCCCCTGGTTAGTTTCAAGAACCTGAACCGCCTGCGCCTGAATGGTACAAAAGTGAGTGCTAAAACGGTAGAAATCCTGGGAAAACTACCTCATTTAGAGAGCCTAAACCTCTATGACACAGAGGTAGACGATGAAATATTCGCCCACCTCCAACGATTTCCCGCCCTAAAACGTCTGTATTTATGGCAGACGAATGTGACCCAGGAAGCCGCTGATGCCTACGCCACGGCTCACCCTACGGTTAGTGTAGATACGGGTTTTACCTTCGCCCCCGTGATAGAGCAAAAGAGCAAATAAAATGTACCCCTCCCACAGACGCTAACTTTTTGAAACAAGCCAAATTGATTGGCGCAGCCGCCATCATTCCAGCGCCATCAGCTTCGTCACCCAAACCAAGCACTTACAAAATGATCGTCGATCACGGGAGCTTTCAGTACAAAGTCGACAAAATTCGGGCCAGTTGGATTCCCTGCGCCAATCCGTAATTCACTGCCATGAAATGGTAACCGACAGCAGGGATCGCCTACTTTGCAGTACGATGGGCGAACATTTCAACGCTCTGGCGTACAGCAAAGACGGCAAACTACAGGATAGCCGACAGCTCAACATGACCGATCCCCGTAGCATTGCCTACGACAGCTCAAACTTCATGAACCCCCACGACGTCTACCCCGATGAAGACGAAAACTTGTACGTACCGCAGCGGTATAGTCGCCAGACTTATCCTATTCGCTTAAAGCGGATTTAGTAGTAAGTACTACATTACTGAAAAAGCCGCTCGAAACGTATTAGCATGCGCCTCAATAATGGTCGCCAAACGGTCAGAATACCCACCTCCCATACTCACCGAAACTGGTAAATCGCGGTCTTTGCAGGATTGAAATACGAAGCGGTCCCGCTCCTTACACCCCTGGAGGCTAAGTGCCAAGCGGCCAAGCTTATCTGACGCAAGTACATCCACCCCGCTGAGAAAAAAAACGATGTCTGGCTGAACCTGATCAAGGAGGTTCGGCAGCACTTCGTAGAGTTTATTCAAATAAATATTGTCTCCGGTTCCGTCCGGGAAACCGACGTCAAGATCGGAAGGAGGCTTCCGGTTGGGATAGTTCTTCGCGCCATGAAAACTCAGGGTAAAAACGCGCGGGTCATCCGCGAAAATTTCAGCGGTGCCGTTGCCATGGTGCACGTCGAGATCTACCACAATTGCCTTGGATATTTCGCCTGCGTGAAGCAATTCGTTGGCCGCAATGGCGATGTCGTTGAACACACAAAAGCCTTCACCCCGGTCGGCAAAAGAGTGATGCGTCCCTCCGGCAATATTAAGCGCGACACCGAAACCGTTCATGGCTAAGCGGGCACAATCAAGGGTTCCCTGCGCGATGACACGGCCCCGGGCGATGAGTTCGGGACGCATGGGAAAGCCGATGGCACGGGCCTCCTTTACGGAAAGGCTGTTGGTCTTCAACTTATGCCAATATTCAGCGGTATGGGTTCGGAGGATGGCTGTTTCACTGACCGGCTCGGGAGCGAAAAACACCTCTTCTGAAACAGTACCTTCATAGAGTAATTGCTCTGGCAAAAGGGTGTACTTCTCCATTGGGAAACGATGCTTCGCCGGAAGCTCGTAGCGATAGATTGGGGAATAGGCTATTTTCACGGCTATGCTTTCCTTACTAGTGCGTAACAACAGGTGGCGAAAAAGTCCTTTACCCACGGTAACCCTCCGATGATTCCGGGCAACGCCATCGGCTTAAGGCCAAATTTGATCTCGTAATTGGGATTTATGAACCAGAGGTCTTTTTGCTCAAAGCAAAACCCGCTTCGTTCGATCGTTTCGGTAAAACGCGCAATACTGATGCCTGTTTCCTTAATTTCAATAAGGTCTTCGATTATACGGTCTGTTTCTCCTCCAATTTTAAGCACTTCTTTATAGAGTGGAACGGGTAACAGGTGGTACCAGGGCAGTTTACTAAGCAGTCTGTTTCCACAAATTTGCTGATGGCCGCCAAAGGGCATACGCCAGGGCGGAAAGCCGAAAAAAATACGCCCCTCCGGCTTGAGAAATTTATGGACAAAAGTCAGGAAGCGCTCCTGATCGTGAATGTGCTCGATCACGTCGCGAAGAATGATGAGGTCGAAGGTACTGAGACGATCGGCACTGCTGTCATATATGTCCTGAACGATCAACTCCACATCAGCCCGGGGCAGTACATCGGCCATGTATTCTTTACCGAGATCAATCTTTGACTGGCTCAGGTCAACCCCCACTCCCTGGCAACCAATTTCAAGAAACGGGACCAAATTACCACCCTCGCCGCACCCAATCTCGAAAACGCGGGTGGCGGAAGTTACTGGCATCGTTTTACGGATGTACGGCAGGACGTGCTCACGGGTGGTAAGCACCTGTTCATCAAAATATTGTTTGCGGTTCTTGTGCCGTTCTTGCATAACGCGAAGGTACTAAGGGGGTGCGAAACAATAAGTTATCCGTTTAAAAAATGGCGCTCGCGGCGTTGACAAATTTCGGAAGGGCACAACCGCAGCCGTGGCTGTACTTACACCCATCCGAAATCCGCCAACACCACGATCAATCATTTTCGCCTGAATACCTTATTATACGGAGAAGGGTCCATCGCTCAAAGCACTTTCTAAACCACTGAGCTTATCTTACAAATTGCGGTTTACCCGTTAAGCGTATGACAAGCCGTAAAGTGTTTCGCGCCTTTTATCCTGATACGCCACCCCAACAAGGGCCGCAAGGCGGCGTAATTTCATAACAAGCTCTTAAACTAATGCCGCCGACCAACTCCCGCGCCATCACGTTTGTCTTTAGCCCATGCAAAGATTCTTTCTCGCCTTCCTTCTTATTTTCAGCTTTCTTTCAGCAGTAGCTGCGCAAACGCCCATGCTCCTTAATCAACTGGAGCAAAGTTGGGAGCGGAAAGCCCGGTGGGAGGAACGCAACGATATAGATGGTCGTTTCAAGCTCCTTGCTCCCGCTGTTCTGACGCACAAGGTCGACACGGTAGAAACTAGCTTGGGAAAACAGGCCTACCACACCTTTTTCCTTCAGGCTCCGGACAAAGACGAAGCGGAGAATATCATCTACGCCATCAGCTACGTTGATTACCCCGACGGCACCCTTCACCACGACAGCCTCGAGCTCGTAGGTGAGTTCCTGACCGGCACCGAAGAAGAAGCCGCCATCGCCGTTGGCGGCGAAGTGATCTACTCTTCCGATAAATTAATCTCCGGCTTCCCGGCCCGTCAGTGGCGGATTGATTACCCCAGTAAGGGTGGAACTGCCAGCGCCCGTACCCTCGCCGGAGTAGCGGGTAACCGTTACTACGAACTAAAGGTATTCAGCCTTCAGGCATCCGGACTTAATAAAAGCGCGGACAAGTTCTTTGACTCAGTTAGGCTGTTCAGTAAGTCTCCGTGAACACGAAGGGGATTCTGACTGTACATATTAACGTGCAGTAGCCTACCACACAAATAACCTGCTGCAATAGCTATATTACCACATTACTTCATTACTATGTCAGAGCAACTCTACCTAATCGCCAAGTTTGAACTCAACGACGCCGACAGCTTCGCGCCAATCTTCGCTAAGCACGCTAAAGACAGCCGCCGTAAGGAAGGTTGCCTATTCTTCTACCTGATTCGCGATCGGGAGTACCCTCGCCAATTCGCCACGATGGAATGCTGGGATACGTACGCCGATTTCGAAGCCCACGTCGCCGATCAGGAACATGCTGCTTTCTTCAAGCAAATCGAGCCACTTTTCCGCAGAGACCCTGTGGTGACGGAGGCTGATTTAGTAATGGGAATGGAATAGAGTTTTAGTCTGTCAGTCTGTTTCCGCTAACGGGCCAAAAAACTAACAGGCTAAAAGACTAACTCCCTATCTTCGCGCCAATATGGCAAACGAAGTATTCAACCGCGTAGCGGCCCTCATAAGTGAAATCGAAAACGCCACGGCGGAGACGCCCGCAGCGGTGGAAGCTTTCCGTATCCGTTACCTTGGCTCCAAAAACATCCTGAAGCCCCTAATGGGCGAGATGCGTAACATCCCCAACGAGCAGAAGCGGGATTTTGGTCAGCTGGTCAACAGGGCAAAGGAAGTAGCTCAGGAAAAATTCGGTGTCCTCCAGGCAGCAACGCAGGATAATACGGGCGCGGCCGCAGGTACAAATTTTGATTTAACGGCACCGTCTGAACCAATGCTCCTCGGTGCCCGCCATCCCATCGCCCTGACGATGCGGCGGATCATCTCCATCTTCGAACGCATCGGCTTTACCGTAGCCGAAGGACCCGAAGTAGAGGATGACTGGCACAACTTCACCGCCATGAACACCCCGGAGGACCACCCCGCCCGGGATATGCAGGACACCTTCTACGTCGCCGCCGGTATGCCCGCCGGCCCGGATAATGCAGATATGCTGCTGCGGACACACACCAGCTCCGTCCAAGCTCGTACCATGGAAACCACCGAGCCACCAATCCGCATCATCGCCCCCGGCCGTGTTTACCGCAACGAAACCATCAGTGCTCGTAGCCACGCCCAGTTCCACCAGGTCGAAGGGCTTTACATCGCCAAAAAGTGCAGCTTCGCAGATATGAAGGCTACCCTACTCCACTTCGCCCGGGAGATGTACGGTGATAAGACAAAAATCCGCCTGCGCCCAAGTTACTTCCCCTTCACCGAGCCCAGCGCCGAAATGGACATTTGGTGGGGCCTGGAATCCGAGCACGACCACCGCATCACCAAAGGAACAGGTTGGTTAGAAATCCTCGGTTGTGGCATGGTTGATCCCGAAGTACTCAAAAACTGTGGCATCGATCCGGAGGAATACACCGGTTATGCTTTCGGTATGGGTATCGAACGGCAAGCCATGTTACTCTATAATATCACCGACATCCGTCTGATGTTTGAAAACGACGTTCGCTTCCTCAAGCAATTTACGGGGGTAGTATAACGAAGAGCGCAACTACTTCTCCGGTAACGGGAAGTATGCTAACGAGAAGTGGTTCAGTAATCGTTTGTCTGGTTATCGGGCCAACTAATCCTATCCGTCGCACGTCTAGTGCCGAGTCAGGACAACCCTCCAAAGAGGATAATCGCTCTTTGTACAATCCTTGACGCAATCGGGCTGCAAACTAAGATCTTTGGGGTCCAAAACTAACATCAAGCTTAGAAGACGAAACTTCCCAGTATGCTGGAACATTGTTACTAATAGTCTTTCTTTACACTTACCCCTGAAAGCTTTCGAAACCCAAAACGTGTACCACACGAATTACTGAAAAACCAAACCATCTCCCTATGATCAGCTACTACGCCTCCCGCAATGGCCGCCTGGAAGAGATGGACACCCTCACCGAAGAAGGCTGCTGGATTTCTCTGACACCTCCCTTTGAAGCCGAAGAGCTCGCACGGGTTGCTAATGACTTTGACCTCCCCCCTGATTTTCTCACGGACCCGCTGGATACCGACGAACGGTCGCGCTACGAACGCGAGGACGACGCCCGGCTGATCGTCCTGAACACCCCCATACTCTCTCAAAATGACGGTGATAACGAGGGCATTTACATCACCGTACCAATAGGTTTAATCCTAGTAGAGGAACACCTCATTACGGTAACCTCCTCCGCCAATCACCCGGTACTTAAGCTATTTGCAGACAATAAGGTGCGCAACGTAAACCCCGCCCGTCGCCAGCACTTTGTACTCCGCATCTTCGAACAAACGGTTTTTCGGTACCTCATCTGCCTGAAGCGCCTAAACGTGAAGCGCAACATGATCGAACAGGAGCTCTACGAAAGCAGCCAGAATAAGGAGCTGAAACAACTGCTTAGTATTGAGAAATCGCTGGTCTATTTCATCAACGCCCTTAATGGTAACGAACTGCTGAAGATGAAGATGAAGCGCACTGATTTTCTTGCTATCCGCCACGACGAAGACCTCGCTGACCTGTTCGAGGACATCATCATCGACAACGGACAGGCCCTAGAAATGGCCAACATCTACACCAATATCCTGAACGGAACGATGTCGGCGTTCGGCTCCATAATTTCCAATAACCTCAACATCACGATCCAGCGACTCACGCTCATCACCATCATTCTTACCGTACCCATGGTAATCGCCAGTTTTTTTGGAATGAATGTAATGGTCCCTTATGAGTCCGGAAGCCTCTGGGCTTTCTTCGGAATAATCCTGGCCTCCGTTGCTATGAGTATGGCGGTGATTGCTTATTTCCGGCGTAAGCGGATGTTTTAGGGCGCGGCCGCAGGTGCAAAGGAAGTTTTGGACGGCTTCGCCTTTTAGACCGCCAACACAAACGGCTCTCCGGAATTAACCGGGGAGCCGTTTGTACTAAAATTTAGCCTCTAAACCATCTAAAAGCGCGCAGCGTGTCTATCCGTTATCGCAGGATGGTAATGTTACCCTGCTTAATGAATGGTTCACCAGTCGGGCAAGTAAGACGCAGCCAGTAGCCGTAAACATCGGGCTCCAGGTCGTCACCTCCAACGGTGCCATCCCAACTGTCGTTGATGTCATCAGAGTTGTAAACTTCCTGACCCCACCGGTCGTAGATGATCCAGCGGAAATCGGTAATTTGATCCGCAAAGTTAGAGCGGACACGCATTACATCGTTCCGGGTGTCCCGGTTAGGTGTAAAGGCGTTGGGTACGTAGATATGATCAAAGTCACAAAGCGGATCCTCCACACGCAGTGTGATCGGAATGATGCGGGTACAGCCATTCTGGGTAACTTCTACTTCGTAGGTTACATCGCCAGCCTGATCGGGCACAACGGTTACCGTCTGGCCAGTGTTCATAGTAATGGTACCGTTTTCGCCCATCCAGTCGTAGGTACAGCCCACACACTCGCCTGTGACGGTAAGTTCGGAGTCTTCGCCCAAAAATATTTCCTCCGGATTGGCTTCACCTGTGAGTTCGCCAAGATCAGTG
>JAPKCQ010000451.1 GCA_026421165.1 Lewinella sp.
CTTCTCTGTACCTGCGCCCTCGCCCAAAAACCTACCGAACCAAAACAACCGTACCACTCTGGACCCTAGTACGCGCCGAACCATCATCCCCCACGCCCTCCACAACAGCTTTGTAGAGATAAGTACCAGACGGCGCTAGTTCCTCCCCCACGCGCCCGTTCCATTCCAGAGCAGCTTCGGTAGATTCAAATACCAACCCACCCCAACGGTTAAAAACCTGTAATTGAACGGAAGTAAAATCCACGGCACTTACCCCAAACCAATCATTAATACCATCACCATTAGGGCTGAAGGCAGACGGGACATAAAAGCGCGTGGGACAAAACTCATCAACGAAAGCAGAATCGGAGGCCATGCAGCCGTTTTCGTCCGTTACGGTGACCGAGTAGTTTCCTTCTGAGCGGATGGTGAGCGGATTAGACAGTGCGCCGGTGCGCCAGCGGTATTCAGCGAACTCCCCGGCATCAAGCGAGGACGTCCCCCCCTGGCGGGCACAGAAATCACGCCCTCCGGCGAGCGTGATGATCGGTGCGGGGTCGACAAGTATCCGTACCTCCGTCGGGAGGGTTTTGCACCCCTCCACATTACCAATCACTTCGTAAACACCTGTATTCTCAGGGCTGGCAGCCGATAAGGCTATTTGTTGGGTAGTCTCCATAAACCCGTTTGGCCCAGACCATTCGTAGCGGGCACCGGCCAGGTCAAAGGCTTCTAATGCTACCAATTCGCCTTCACAGACGCGGGCATCGGGCGAGGCGGTTAATGCTTGCCGTAGGGAGATGGCGAGCTCGCGAAAGTTGGTATCCAGTTGCCCGAGGCAGAGGTCTTCTACAATCAGCTGGACGGGAAAAGTACCCAGTTGATCGTAAAGGCGGGAAAAATCCGCCCGGGTATCTATCGTCCCGTCTTCCAGCGTCCATTCGTGGCGGAAGCGTAGGGTATCCAGGCCGGTGGCAAAGTAGATGGTATCGTTTAAGCAACCACCCTCCGCGATGGGGTTAGCATTGATGTTTCGGAAGGCAGCGCCGCCGCCGTAAGCATAGCTTTCTGCCTGTCCGTAGCCGTACACCGTAACGATGACGCCACAACCGGAAGAGGTAATGGTGTGGCCTCCGGTGTTGACCTGAACCCGTGCGAAAGCATACTCGCCATCGGGCGAAAGCGCTACCGGTACCGTCAGAGGCGCGCCGTCTAATTCAATGCCCACTTCGTCGCCAGCGCGGAAGGTGATGTTCAGAAAGTTTTCGGTGATGTTCTGTAAGTTGGAGTTGTAGACCGTCACGGTATCCTGGGTTTGGGTCAATTCGTTGAGCAGGAAAAAAGAGGGATCTCCTAGAAAATCGGGATGCCCGTTACAGGCGCTGCCGAGCAAGTATTCACCGACCAGTACCGGCTTGTCGCTCCGAATACCGAGTGCCGATCCCACCTCAAAGTCGCGAAATTCGCCCGCGTTGAGGCTGAAGGTTTGCGTGGTGGCTCCGGACAGACTAACCGAGGTATTGTTTTCAGCGGCGATTACGCGGTAGCGGTTGGCGTCGTTGCGCAGCGTTGGTACACCGAGGTAGTTGGTTCCCCACTGGCTGATGGGGTAATTTATTTCAAGAAGGTTGTCGAAGGCGGGGCAGTCTATGTTCGGGATGCCCGACCAGGATGCACCACTGAATAGAGCAACGGGGGCGGAGGTGGTTACGCGGGTCCCCGTCAAGTCCGCCGTACCGTTAGCGGCACGGACCTGGTACACCTCCCCCTGATTGAGCGTAACGTTGATCGCGGTTTGCGGAGCACGGCCACCTTCGGTAGCTGCAGCGAGGTTAGTAATAGCCACCTCGGTGTTGTCTTCGGAGGCTACCACGGCAAAGGTACTGGGGTAATTCACCTCACCCGGTCTTCCGCTGTAGGCCAATACGTAATAATCTGCGCCTAAAACCGATGTTGGCAACACCAGGCTAGCTTCAGACCGAAGGCCGAAATACTGGTGAATGTAAAGTGAAATTACGCCGTCGGATTCAACGTGGATAGCCGTCGAGGTTACCATTTCCGACCCCAGCGTTTCTGCACCGGCGGGCAGGCTAACCTGAACAACGGAGTTTGCCCCAACGGTGAAAGGTTGACTAAAAGATGTACCCGGAATGGTGATCGTTCCACTGGTGGCGGCACGGGCTGAAATCAGCGCCACTTTCGTATTGCCGGGATCGCGGTGCTCCAGAAAGGTGAACCAGAAATCAGTACCCTCGCTGCCTTGGGCGCGGCCGCAGGTGCAGAAAATACTTATGAAGAGCAGAGTTAGTAGAAATCGCATCGAAGTGTAGTGTGATGTTTGAGACGCTCAACTTTGAACAATATTTTAATTAGCGTAGCAAAGTTAATCACCGTCCAAACCTTTTTACAATAAACATTGTCCCGGTCGAGGCCTTCCAGGCCGAGTTCCTGCGTTGCGGAGCAACAAAA
>JAPKCQ010000452.1 GCA_026421165.1 Lewinella sp.
AGCCAGGTACCGGTCGGTCCGTTCAGGTCGGTGCGGAAGGCGGCGTAGCTGGTTTTTCCACCGAAGCTGGCCAGGCGATCGTAGGTCGCGCGTTCGGCGTCGGTTGGTTCGCGGCCTTCGGGGATGATGTGGAAGCCCTGGGCTTTGATGTAGTCGCGGACGAGGCCGAGCAGCCGGTCGCCGTCAGATTCTTTGACGAGGCGCAGGTCCATATTCACCACGGCGTTGTCGGGGATGATCGTCCGGGCGGCCTGGCCTACCCAGCCAGCCTTGAAGCCTTTGATGTTGAGGCTAGGGTACTGGAGGGCTTCCTGGAGGTTGCCCCCTACCCCATCGGGCGTCCGGAAACCGATCCGGCCGTGGATAGCGGGCAGGTCATCGGGTACACCGGCGAGCATTGTGCGGGTTTCCATGTCCAGGTCTATACCGTCGTAGTAGCCGGGGATGGTTACGCGGCCGTTGATGTCTTTCATTCCGGCCAGCAGCTGAGCCAGGCGCAGGGCGGGGTTCGGGGCGTAGTTGCCGTAGTGGCCGCTGTGCTGAGCGAGCTTGGGTCCGTAAACCGTCAGGCGAGCGCCGGCAATACCGCGCGCTCCACCAACAAGCGTCGGTTGATTGGTGGTGTGGACCGGTCCGTCAAGAATGATCAGGTGGTCGGCGGCGAGAGCTGTGCGGTGGGTGGTTACGGCGCTGGGCAGGTCAGGGCTGCTGACTTCCTCCATCGGGTCAACGATGAGTTTCACGTGGTAGTTAGGCAGTTTTCCATCGGCGAGCATCTGGTCCCAGGCGACGAGGAAGAGCATGAGCGGGGCCTTGGCGTCGGAGCTAGCGCGGGCGAAGAGGCGGACGTCGGTGGTTTCCGGTTTGGCGGGCAGCTTATCTACTTTGGCGTACTTCACCGTGCCGTCCGAGCCGGTTTCCATGCGACCGAAGACGGGTTTGAAGGGCGGGCTGAGTACCCATTTCGTAACGTCCACCGGCTGCCCATCGACGTGGCCGTAGAAGAGGACGGTTTCCTTGGCGCCCGCCACTGGGTAGGTGAGCAGCAGCAGGTCGATGCCTGCGTTTTTCAGGCGTTGGGTTTTGAAGCCGCGCTTGCTGAACTCCGTTTCCAACCAGACGAGGTTGGGCTCCAGCTGTCCGTCGATGCGGGCGTCGTTGGGCATGCTGAGAAATTGCTGGTAAGTATCCAGGCTTTCGAGCGTGCGTTGGTTAAGCGTTTTTTGGGCGCTGACGCAGGTGCAGAGGAGGGTTAATAGGAGCAGGGGAAGGAAGCGAATCATCATTTGGATCGGTTGATTTTGGAACGGGCACCGGATAGAATCCTTCCGGCTTTTAAGAAGGGGAAGGTACGTTGTTTGATCTGTTGGGTCCACATTTACTCCCTATTTTTGACCTTGAGGTAAATTTTGGCGCTTTTCACCTTTAGGGACGCCGTAAGACACCATCTACCCTTCCTGCTACTCCTAACCGCAACCGTAACCCGCTGTGCGAATCTGCCTGCACCGATGAATCCGGCCGGGGAGACAGACTACGTTTACGAGTAGCTATGCCTAAGCGGCACTGCCCTAAAAACGCACTTCGCACCAGCGTCCGCGCGCCTTTAAAAAGTCAAACAGTCACACCGTCAAACAGTCAAGCAGTACCTTGCACGACTATTTGATTACTTGACTATGAAAGCTCCCCGCCGTTTCCAACGCTCCCAGGCCCGTAACTCCGCCACCCCACCCGGCCTGGATCGCCCCGCCGCCGACATCATCGGGATGCGCCTCAACAAATACCTGGCCCATTCCGGCGTTGCCAGCCGCCGACAATGTGGCGACATGGTAAAGGAGGGAAAATTTAAAGTCAACGGCGAAACCGAGTTAAACCCCGCCTACCAGGTGAAGGAAGGCGACGAAATAAGCTATAAAGGCAAGGTTGTTAGCCCGGACGATCAGTTCATCTACGTCCTCCTCAACAAGCCCAAAAACGTCATCACCACCACCTCCGACGAGCACGACCGCACCACCGTGATGGACCTGCTGGACGAGCCCGCCCTGAAGAACTACCGACTCTTCCCCGTCGGCCGTCTAGACCGCATGACAACCGGCCTGCTGCTCATTACCAACGACGGCGACGTGGCCAAACGCCTCACCCACCCCAGCCACGAAGTAAGCAAGATCTACCACGCTACGCTCGACAAGCCGTTCAGCCAGATACACCTGGCGCAGATGGAAGTGGGTTACGAGCTGGAAGACGGCCCGATGTCCGTAGACTGGGTCCGCTACGCAAAAGAGGACGATCCGCTAACGGTCGCCCTCCAGATTCATGTTGGTCGTAACCGGATTGTCCGCCGCGCCTTCGAACACTTCGGCTACACCGTCGAAAAGCTCGACCGCGTTTACCTCGCGGGGCTTACCAAGAAGGATTTACCCCGGAGTTTTTACCGGTATTTG
>JAPKCQ010000453.1 GCA_026421165.1 Lewinella sp.
GGCCGTGTTCGCTGGCGCGAACACGTTTTCACCTCAAGTGACCGACGGTAGTATAGAAACCTCCCAACGCAGCAGGTAAGCTCCCGGCGCCAAGACTGGTAGCGGAAGGATGATGGCCCCACCTTCCCGATGGACGGCGCGCCAGACGATGCGGCCCAAGCCATCCACCAGAGTAAGCTGGGCGGCGTAGCCCCCTAACTCAGTCGGGTATCCCCTTCCTTAAACCCTCCTTTGCACCTGCGGCCGCGCCCTAATAATTTACCTGTTTCGACGACTAAGTGACCAACCGGCGCATTCGCCTTACATTTGTACTAACCAAATGCTAACCAATGTCAAACGCTATTTTTAATATCGCCGTACCCTATAATGAGCCGGTACTCGACTACGCTCCGGAAAGCCCGGAAAAAAAGGAACTGCTGGCCGCCCTGCACGCCGCAAAAACGCAGCAGCGGGAGCTCCCCGCTTTCATCAACGGAAAGCGCGTACTGGACGGTGAGAAAGTAAGCGTCCACCCACCCCACGAGCACAAGCGCACCCTCGGTCATTTCTACCGCGGAACCAAGGAGCACGTTCACCAGGCCATCGACGCGGCCATGGCCGCGAAGCAAAGCTGGTCCGACACGCCGTGGCAAGAACGCGCCGCCGTTTTCATGCGCGCTGCCGACCTGCTGGCCGGCCCCTACCGCGCCCGTATGAACGCCGCCACGATGCTGGCCCAGAGCAAAAACGCTTTCCAGGCCGATGTCGACGCCGTTGCCGAAATGTGCGACTTCTTCCGCTTCAACACCTACTTCCTGCAGGAAATCTACAAGGAGCAGCCGCTCGTCAGCCCCAAAGCGATCTGGAATAAGCTGGAGTACCGTCCGCTGGAAGGTTTCGTAGTCGCCATTACGCCATTTAACTTCACGAGTATTGCGGCCAACCTTTGCGCCGCTCCCGCGCTGTGTGGCAATACGGTTATCTGGAAGCCCGCTGAAACGCAGATTTACAGCGCCGTGGTCATCATGGAACTCTTTGAGGAGGCTGGCCTTCCTCCCGGCGTGATCAACCTGGTCTACACCGACGGTCCTGACCTTGGCGACATTGTTTTCAACCACCGCGACTTCGGCGGTCTCCACTTCACCGGCAGCACCGGCGTTTTCCAGCACCTCTGGAAGGAGATTGGAATGAACATCAAGAAGTACCGCTCCTACCCGCGTGTAGTTGGCGAAACTGGTGGCAAAGACTTCATCATTGCCCACAAAGATTCCGACGCGGAGCAGGTGGCCGTCGCCATGCTGCGCGGCTCCTTCGAGTTCCAGGGGCAGAAATGTTCCGCCGCCAGCCGCGCCTACATTTCCGCGAGCCTCTGGCCCGCCGTAAAGGAGCGCCTCGTTGCAGACATAAAGACCATCAAGATGGGCTCCGTCGAAGACTTCGGCAACTTCGTCAACGCAGTCATCGACGAGCGCTCTTTCGATAAGATCGCCAAGTTCATCGACGGTGAGAAGAAGAACCCGGACGCTGAGATCATCGCCGGTGGCGGTTACGATAAATCCGAAGGCTACTTCATCGAGCCCACCGTGATCGTGACCAAAGACCCCCACTCCGCCACCATGGAAGAGGAACTCTTCGGCCCCGTGCTGACCGTCTACGTCTTCGAAGACGACAGCTGGGAGGAAGCGCTCCACCTCGTGGATACCACCAGCCCCTACGCCCTGACCGGTGCCGTTTTCGCTACCGACCGTAACGTGATCGACCACGCTACGAAAGCCCTGGCCAATTCCGCTGGTAACTTCTACGTGAACGATAAGCCTACCGGTGCCGTAGTTGGTCAGCAGCCCTTCGGTGGCGCGCGCGGCTCGGGCACGAACGATAAGGCCGGCTCCCCGCTGAACCTTACCCGTTGGATGTCTCCGCGTTTGATCAAGGAGAATTTTAATGCTCCCCGGGATTATCGTTACCCTTTCCTGGGAGAGTGAGTTGGTGCGTCGCTGAGTTGCTACCGCACGAGGCAGACCTTATGTACGCACAACTGAATACGGACAAATGATGCGGGGCTCAAGCGATTGCTTGGGCCCCGTTTTTTTATGGTGTAATTTCAACTCTTTTCCGACGGGAATTCGTGCTGAGGTGCTGTGCTCCAACAGCAATATAGCCTACCGCTAATGTTCTGACTCTGTGCTTATTGTTCTCAGCTCTAGGAAACATTAACCTCCCTCCCCTGTCCAATCCGTTACAACAAATGGCCGTTTACATTGACAGCCTTAAATGCCGTAAAGGTATTGACGCGCTTCGTGCCTTTGCCGTAGTGATGGTATTCATATTTCATGGTGGGTACTTTGAAAATGGTTATTTAGGAGCAGGTGTTTTTTGTGACAAGTGGATACTTGATCACAAAGATCATTTATGACGAAATCGTCGTCGGAGAATTTTCTGTAAAAAATTCTACTTTAGG
>JAPKCQ010000454.1 GCA_026421165.1 Lewinella sp.
TTTGGTTAGGTTATTACGCTGCTTATAATTTACCCAGTCAAGCAAGGCTTCATATACGGGACGAGAGACCCGCCGGCGCATTACCAACCGTTGGTCGGGAGTGAACTTGCGCTCGCGACAGCGTGCCTCTACCCGGTAGAGGTATTGGATTACACTTAGGGCCATTTCAGCAATAGATCGGTAAGCGTCCGACCAACTACATCCCCCTTTCCCTCTCCTCGCCCCATTGTGCAGGCAACAATGCCTTTAGTTGATTAACCTTGTGGCTACCGATTCTTACAAGTACATCCCTTAGCCAGTCCGACGGATTAACCTCATTAGCCTTACACGAGGCAAAGAAAGAATACATCATCGCCGCCCGCTCAGCTCCTTTATTGGAGCCAGCGAACATATAATTCTTCCGACCCAAAGCCAGCGGACGGATCTTGTTCTCGATCTGGTTATTATCGATCTCTATGCGGCCGTCTTCGAGATAGTGCCGTAGTCGTGGCAGGTGGTTCTTGGCGTAAAGCAAGGCCTTGCCGATATCTCCTTTGGTTAGGTTATTACGCTGCTTATAATTTACCCAGTCAAGCAAGGCTTCATATACGGGACGAGAGACCCGCCGGCGCATTACCAACCGTTGGTCGGGAGTGAACTTGCGCTCGCGACAGCGTGCCTCTACCCGGTAGAGATATTGGATTACACTCAGGGCCATTTCAGCAATAGATCGGTGGTTCTTTTGTGCATCGGAAAACTTGCGCCGGATATGTGCCAGGCAGCTGACCAGCTCCACATCGTGTTTCTTTACATAGCTGGTATAGGCCGAGTAACCGTCGCTTTGCAACAGACCGGTAAAGTCGGCCAGCGTTTCGTGGAGAACATTGGCTCCTCGTCCGGTGCGGTAAACGAAAAATACGTTTCCGCTCACCGGATTACGGAACACCCACATGTAGCCAAGGTGCCGTTTGGCCCCGCTTTTCAGTTTCTTGGAAGTCTCCTTTTTCGGCTGGTCTTTTCCTCGCTCAAGGACCAAAATCCGGGACTCGTCGCCCTGTAAATAATTGGTGTCGAGTACGTTTTTTCGAAGTACGCCGTAAAGCGGTTCGAGCAGTGTACAGACGGCAGCGAACCAGTCGTTGATCGTCGATTTGTGGATGGCCCAGCCGTGGTCGCGATTGAACATCCCGATCTGGCGATAAAACGGCAGGTGGTCAATGTATTTGGAGACAGCGATGTGGGTAAGAAGTCCTGCACCCGGGATTCCTTTGGGTATGACTTGGTCAGGGACCAGAGCAATCACAATAGCGGGTTTGTCATCAGTCTGTTCCGCTTCGGGACGAGCGTACTTAGGCCTTACATACTCAACAATCTCGAGTGTTCCAGGCGTATAATCGACCTTACCGGTGATCTCTTCGCCGATTTTGACCATATCAGAAGTATCCTCTTCGGGCTCGATGATTTCGCGGCGAACGGGTAACTTCGTACGGCCAGGATGAGCTTTTTTCTTCGTACGTTCGTAAGTGATTTTCTGCTTCTCAACTTCCTGTGCACCTGCGGCCGCGGCTTGTTCAAAAAGCTCCATTTGTTCGGGCGTGGACGCAGGTGCAAAGCGTTCACTTTTAGCAGCAAAGATTAACCGCTCTAGCTGTTCCAGCCGGTGGCGCAAAACGTTATTTTCCGCCTTGAGTTCATCATATTCCGCCTTGGATACTGTAGCTTCCATCTGGGGCAAAAAATACGGCAAAAGCCTGATTTGTCAAGCAGCTTGGCCATATCTTTTTAGCTTCGCTGCTACTACGTGGTCGCCTTTTTACCGATTTAATTTCAATACCTTCCAAAAACAACTGAATATCAGTCCAAGACATTTCTAACGTATTATTTTCTGCTGCGGGCAACTCAAAAGTTCCCTGCTCCAGCACCTTATACCAGACGACGAAGCCGTTGCGATCCCAGACCAATAGTTTGACCCGGTCACGTCGCTTGTTCAGGAAAATAAAGGCGTCGCCACTAAGTAGTTCATGGCGGATGTGGTCGCGGACCAGTCCGCTCAAGCCATTAAATCCCTTACGCAGCATCCCAGTCCCCAGTATACGCGATCATTCTGAAGGAGGTGCCTGAGCTTTGTTTGTTATTTCTACCGGATGAATCGAATCCATATTTCTTTTGGCAGTTAAGGTGTTATTGTCACTTTTCATTTTTTTTAATTAAAATGAGAAGGTATTAACTGAGTATTGAGAATGAAAAATATTGGTTTTATTTGTTGATATGCTTACCAATGGATGATGATATGTGCCGTCTGCGACGGAGGAGCATATAGTCTTCAAGTTCAGACTTAATACTACCAAAATCTGTCTGTGTAGTTTTGAATGCCTTTAAAACGTGAGTAAGTGACTTGGTTGTGAAGTCATTTTATTGATTGGAGGTGCAAATTGAGTCAATTTGATACCCT
>JAPKCQ010000455.1 GCA_026421165.1 Lewinella sp.
TTTTCGTCGAAGGCCATGTTGTGGGCGACAAGTTGTTTTGCTTTGGCTGAAGTGGCCGTGAAGGCGGTAAGAACCTCCTCAAGCGAAATTCCTTCCGCGAGCGCCCGTTCCTGCGTTACCCGGTGAATATCCGATGCTTCCCGAGGGATAGTATAGCCTTCGGGCCGGATGATGGCGGAGAAGGTTTCCAAAGTATCACCTTCGTCGTCCGCCAGTACCCAAGCAATCTGAACCATCCGGGGCCAGTTGTTGGTGGCAGAGCTGGGCGCTTTCCAGTTTTGGGGAAGGCCCGTGGTTTCGGTATCAAAGAATAAATGCAATAGATTAGTCTTTTAGTTTCGCTAAGGCTCCCGCAAATGCAAGTCCGTTAGAGTGGGTAATATAAGACAGTTAAAGACTAAGGCCACAATTTTCACTCCCCGGAGGTCGTAATTGTCCGATCCGGTAGCCTAAAAGCAAAGCGTCTAAAAGGCCGAAGGCCGTCTAAAAGCGCACAGCGCGTCTATCTTTGCCCCCATGCAAGCCCTAAAGCTAAAAGCCACCCTCCGCGACACTGATCCTTCCGTCTGGCGAACCCTCTACTTCCACCCTGAATCCGGGCTGGAGCAAGTAAGCGATATGCTCCTCATCGCGATGGGCTGGGATGAAGAGAACACCCCCTTCTTCATCACCAACGACGGTCCCATCACGCCCGAAGACGATGCCTGGCACGACGCGAGCCTTAGAGACTACCTGGTAAAACACGGCGACTTACTTTCCTACTCCAAGGAATCTGACGACGAGTACCACATCGAGTTAGAATTAATCGCTACCGCCGAAGAATCAACCGACGAGCAACTACCCCGCATCGACGCTGGTGAAAACCAAGCACCGCCGGAAAACATCGGTGGGCTGGAAGCTTACACCCAGCACCTCAAGGCACTGTCTGATGCAAGTAGCCCCAGCCACGAAGCCGCTCAGAAAGTTCTCGGCGAAGACTACGACCCCAACCTCTTCGATACCGAAACACTGAACGAAGAAGCCAGTGACCTCTTTGACGACGACGAACGGGAATCTGACCTGGCAATAGTGCCCGAGAATACGCTGGACCACGAATTCGACCCAACGGATATCGATGCCCATTCCGACATATCCTTCCGCTTCGACTGGCTGAAAGAAACCCACGGCCTGAAGGTCTCAGAAGACAACGTACGCGGCGTCCCCCAGGAACTGATCGACTTCCGGGCCGGACTTACTGAAGACGATATCGACGAGCCCCGCCGGTACCGCAAGCTAGTAGAACCGCTCTATAAAAAATTCCCCAACGAGCCATCACTGATGCTCGAGATGGCCGGCATCTACGGGCTGACCGGTGAGAACAGTAAAAGTCGGCGCTTATTCCGGGACCTCACCAACCAACACCCGGACAACCTCGAACTACTCACCGGAAACCTCCTAGCACTGGAAACCGGGGAAGAGTTTATCGAAGAGGCCAAAGAACTCCCGCAGCCGCTAGATATTCGCAACCATACCGCTGGTAAAGACGGCTATTACCCCACCACTGAATTCCTTAGTTTTGAGGAGGTTGCCATTCGTCACGCCGTCCACCGGGAAGACATCGACGAAGCACTCCGCCGGCTGGACCGCCTAGTCTGCTTCGGTTTTCTGCACGGCGACGTAGAGCAAGCAGCCTTCGCCGTTGCCGGCCTGATGCTGATCCTTATCGAAGATGCCGCCGAAGCAGGAAAAATCGACTCCGAGGCAGACGTCCTACCAGACAATTTTTTCGCCCCCGTTTCCGAACGCACGACAGCGATCCTCGACGCGGCAACGGCCGATGTACTCAGTGCCCTCGATGGTATGGATGAGGTGGCCGTCCCCATTCAACGGGAAGGGCCAAAGGTTAAGCGCAATGATCCTTGCCCCTGTGGAAGTGGTAAAAAACACAAGAAGTGCTGCTTGTAGAGCGGTTTTACACCCCCGATGATCTTTTCAAACTGGGCTATCGCCCGTTTGAAAAGATGCATTGGAGGAAAAAACCACTCCAGGCCTAAATTTGATCTTCGACATCAATTTCTCTATACCCTTCCGGTTTAAATTGTGGGGTACAGACACAGAGAAAAATCAAGTCTTCCTCTCCTATATTCGCAATCCGCTGCCGGACGCCGAAGGGGATGCTTACCGCATCGCCAGGGCCGACTTCCGTGACATCATCGCCCACTTCCGCGCGGCCCTTTCCCGAAAGGATGTAGTAAATCTCCCGTACCTCCACGGTATGCCAACGGGTGCTTACCCCGGGCTCCACGCGGGCCTGGGCGATGGATACGTCTTCGTGATCGGGGCGGTTGATGACCTCTGTTATGTGGCAGCGTTCTGAGGTGTGGAACTCTTTCGTTGTATCGGTAGTAAAATGCATATCTAGGTTTTTAATGGTCGAGAGGCTGTGCCC
>JAPKCQ010000143.1 GCA_026421165.1 Lewinella sp.
TTCTCAAGCGAGGCCAGTAGGGGCGATTCCTTGCGGTCGCCCCTACTGGGCCACGTTTGCCACTACGTTTTTACCTCATGTGCCCGATAGTAGTACAGACTGTTATCTGATTTGATTCAGGTTTTGAGGAACTGGCCCGCGGCCTTAGGAAACGTTGGTAGCCTCCGGCGAAGGAATAGTGTTTTATCGCTGCGCGATGAATTTATCTTACAGCGTTTATCAGAGTTGTCTCGTCTCTCTTTAACGCTGTGAGATTTGTTTTTGCGCGAAGCGCAGTTATCCGCGGTGCGAACTAAACATCATTCCACAACGACTTTCCGGGTAACCTCACTACCTCCACCTAAAATCCGGATAAAGTAGATTCCTCGGTACAGCGTTTGGGTGTCAAAATAAGCAATTGTCTGGCCGGTGCGGATAGATTTTTGTTCCACCAGTTTACCGCCCACGTCAATCAGCTGTACGGTAAAGTCATTATCGACGAGGCCGGGAAGCTGCACGGCGATCAGGTCTGCCGCAGGGTTGGGAAAAACGGTGATGCTGGCGTCGTCGGCAAAGCCGCGCACGGGCGTGGTGCCTTCGTAAACGGTGGTCGCTTCGGTCACTGCGTTGACGTCGCGGCGCTCGAACACTCCGGCAAAGGTGGGCCCGACGGCGTAGGGGTAGGCCGAGGTCCAGTCTTCTTTCACGGTTGCAAAGTATGCGTAGGTGCCATTTGGGTATTCGGGTGTTACACAGAAGCGGCCGTTGTGCTCGTCCAGGAAGTCCTGGTTTTCGGAGGTGGGGGCGATGTACTCGTAATCTTCGCGGAAGTAACCTAGGAAGTAGGTACCGTTGATGGCAGGGCCGTCGTCTACGTCAGTGCCGTCGGCGGATTCAGATCGGACGGTGATGTTGCGCAGGGTGTAGCTGGATTTGATGCGGGTGATGCCGCCGGAACCGTCTTCGTTTTTGAAGCCGTAGGCACCGTAGATCGGGAAGCCGTCGTAGGCAAAACCGATGAGCGGAGCGTGTTCCGTACTGTCGATGGCGTAGAGTCCTTCGGCGTCGTAGAGGTTACAGATGGTGGAGGTGACTTCAAGGTCAAGTTTGAAGGCCGATGGGTTCTGGTGGTGATGGTAGTTCCCCATTGCGGGGTGGCCTTTGGCGCAGTCGAATCCATCGTTCTCGGCGGGGATGGCGTCGCGATTCCATGCTTGTGTAGACATGGGGCCGCCGGGGCACCTCGGGTTGCCGGGACCGCCGCAGAGGGCGTTAGTATTCGGGTTCCAGGCTACGCCGTCGCGGTAATCGAAGAGGGCGACGCCATTGATGAAGATACCGATGTTACCGCCTACTGTAGCATCCGGGGTGCCGCTGTTTTGTACCGGATTTAGGGGTAATTTATAGATGCCTTCCTGGTTCGCAGCTTGGGAGGGGTTGCCGTCCGGGAAAGGGCCGGTGGGGTAGGCGGGGATACCGGTGGCGGTGACGTAGACGAAGTCGTCGGAGTATTCCACTTGCTGGCAGTTGACGAGGACGTTGTTCTCGATTAGGTTCGAATTCCCTTCGACGTAGTAGGTGCCAGTTTCGGTATTGTTCTGGAGCCAGCTGGTGATGGCGGGGCTTGTTTGGGCGCGGCCGCTGGTGCAGAGGACGGTTAGGAGGAGCAGTGTAAGGAGTGAGCGCATGTAGCTGTTTTTTCTTGTTGGACTTTGGACTGTTGGGAATCCTTCGGTCGATGGGCCTGTAATCGAGGGGTTGCGCTGATGGCTATCGCCATTTCGTCCCATCCCTCGTTATGCTAATGGCCTCCGGGACTGTACTCGGTAGGCTAGTCAGCGGGGAAAACCGTGCTTGCGGTCAAACACAAACGCCCGGTCATCCAGCGTAAGTAGGAAGGAGATCAGGTCGGATTGGTCATTGGATGACAGAGGGGCTGGATTGTCAGGCTGGGCGGCGTAGTTTTTTAAGACATCCCTGGTTTTTCTGAACCGCCCGTCGTGCATGTAAGGATGTGTATAGCTCAGGTTCCGCAGGCTGGGAACCTTAAAGAACAAACTGTCCGCAGGTAAGGTAGTGATCATCATCCGGCCGAAGTCGTTCAGGGTCGTGTCGACTTCCAGGCCGCTGTGCTCGAAACGGTTGTTGGTGAACAGCGGCTCCGTATGGCAGCGGTCGCAGCTTTCTTTAAATAAAGAATAGCCCTTCGCTTCTTGCTTGGTGAAGGTGTCTTTTCCCATCCGAACCCGGTCGTACTTCGCACCGGCGGAGACGAGGGTGAGTTGGAACTGGGCCAGTGCCTTAAGCACCCGCTCTCCGGTAACGGCGCTGTCGCCGAAGGCGAGGGCGAAGCGGGTAGGGTAGAGCGGGTGGTCGTTCAAGCGGTCCACTACTTCGTTGATGCTGCTGCCCATCTCATCCGGGTGGCTGAGTGGTGCGAGGGCCTGAAGGTCGAGGTGGTGGTGGGCGCCGTCGCGGTGAAAGCTTGTACTCCAGGCTAGGTTGAACAGGGCCGGAGCGTTGCGCGTCCCGATCCGGTCACCGAGGCCGTGGCTCAGGTCATGGTCGGTATGGGCAAAGGCGGAGTACGGAGAGTGGCAACTGGCGCAGGAGATGGTCGTGTCTACAGATAGAATCTCGTCGTAGAACAAGTTCCGGCCGAGCTCAATACCCGCCGAATCTAGCGGATTGGCCGTGAAGTCGTAAACCGGAGTGGGGAAATACTCGGGATACTCGAAATTGGTGACACCCTTCGCGGCTATGGCCAGGCCGGCGATGATGGTCAGGAAAATGAAGGGGTACTTTAAACGCACAGCTTGTTTTTACGAAAGTAGCAAACAAGCTCTAAACAGAAGGGATGAGGGAGGCCAGGCCCGCAATTTATCCCCTAAAGAGGAAGAATTGTTCCTTGAGGTCTTCAATGGCGGTTTCCTTATTGATCGTGATGTAATTCAGCGCTTCTGCGGTGAACTGCCGCCCTTTTCCCGTAAGATCAATGACACCATTGGTGATCTTGATGAGGTTGTTGTTTGTAGCCAGATTCAGTACCCTTTCTGACTGTACTTTCTGCCAGTTGATGTGTTCCTGTAGGTGCTTAACGTGTCGTTCTTCCGGCTCCTCGTGGTTTTGTAAGTGGAGTAAAAAAACGAGCAGGGCTACTTCGAGCTGCTGCCGCCGCTGCCGCACCAATACTGATATCACGCCCCGGTTTGGCGCGAATAGATAGACCAGCAGGAACAGAAGCCCCAGCATTGTGCTCATGGAGCCGGCGATGGAGGCGTCGAGCAAGTTGGCCATCCAGTAGCCGCTGATGGCTGCGAAGACACCGAAGCAGCAACTGAGGATCAGCATTTTTCGGAGATCGTCAGTGAGCAAATATGCCGAGGCCGCAGGTGCAATGATGAGGGCTACGACGAGCACGGCCCCTACGGCATCGAACGCCCCGACGATGGTGACGGAAGAAACCGTCTTTAACCCGTAGTGCAAAATGACCGGCGAGAAGCCTAGTGTAGCCGCCAGGCCCTTGTCGAAGGTACTTAGTTTGAGTTCCTTGAAAAAAAGCAGCAACAGGCTTACGGAGATGAGCAGTATGGAACCGATTACCCACAAAGATTTTGGACCCAGGTCGGTACCTCCGGCCACCAGCCGATCGAAGGGCGCGAAGGCGAGCTCGCCGAGGAGGACGGCGTCAATATCGAGGTGTACGTCGTTGGCATTTTTAGCGATCATGATAACGCCGATGCTGAAAAGGGCTGGAAACACCAGCCCGATTGCCGTATCTTCCTTTACCAGTTTGGTGCGCTGGATGAACTCCACCAGCATCACCGTCACCACCCCCGTAAGCGCGGCGAGTACGATAAGTAATGGGGAGTTGAGGTCCTGGGTGATGAAAAACCCCAGCACGATGCCGGGCAGGATGGAATGGCTGATGGCGTCGCTGATCATGGCCATCTTTCTGAGTACCAAAAAGGTGCCGGGCAGGGCACAGGCGATTGCAACGAGTGAAGCAATGAGTTGTATCTCTATTTGTGCGCTAGTCATCGGTTTGTCCTAATTGGTCGTAGATAGAAGTGGCCTCGGTAAATCCTTCTTCGGTCATCGACCACTGGTCACCCTCGATGCGAATGAACTGTCGCTGTTCCAGGACCGATAAAGTTTTTAGCGTAAAGCCGTGAAAGTTGTTGAGGATCCGGATGGAGTGTGGGTGGGAGATGTTTTCGTGATTTCTGACGATGTGATGCATGAAGGTCAGTGTCTTCTTAAGGTTCAGGTCTTTGCGGTTACGGCGGAAACGAATGGCCCGTGCCAATAACCCCCGGTTGGGAGCAAACACGAAAGAAAACATCACGAAGCTGGCCGCCACGAGCACGATGACCGGGCCAGTGGAGAGGTTACTCTGGCTGGCGCTGATGCCGGTGCCCACTACTCCGGAGAGGGCACCGAACATTGATGCGAGGGCCACCATTTTAGCGAGGTTGTTGGTCCACTGCCGGGCAGCCGCCGCGGGGGCCAGGAGCATGGCGCTCATGAGCACTACTCCTACCGTCTGTAAACCTAAAACGATAGCGATTACGATAAAGCTGGTAATGAGGATATCTAGAAACTGGGTGTTAAAACCCAGCGTCTTAGTATAATCCGCGTCGAAAAGTAAGAGCTTTAGTTCCTTCCAGAAAAGCAACAGTACGAATAGACTGACACCGGTGACGACGGCCATGACCCAAACATCTTGTTCCACCAGGGTGGCTGCCTGGCCAAAGAGGTACTTATCCAGCCCCGCTTGGTTGGCATTCGGCATTTTCTGGATAAACGTCAGTAGGAGCATCCCGAAGCCGAAGAAGAGAGAAAGAATCAGGCCAAGTGCCGTATCGCTCTTAAGGCGGGTATGTTTCACGATGCCTTTGATCCAGAAGGCACCTACCAGACCGCTGATGAGCGCGCCGATAAGAATGAGGTTCCTGTCCTTTACGCCGGTGATGATGAAGGCCAGCGCGATACCCGGTAAGGCGGCGTGGGAGATGGCGTCTCCCAGCAAACTTTGCTTACGCAGCACGGCGAAACTGCCGAGCATTCCGCAAATTGCCCCCAGTATGGCCGTACCGAGGGTAATGGTGCGCAGGGTGTAGTCCGTGAAGAAATCACTTAGTTGCATGCCTACTTATTTACTGCAACCTTATAGTTGATGCCATAGGTTTTGGTGAGGTTGTCGTCGTTGAAGATGTCCTTTACTGGCCCGGAGGCTATACTCTTTACGTTGAGGAAGGTTACCCAGTCAAAATACTCCGGAACGGTTTGAAGGTCATGGTGTACTACGATCAGGGTTTTACCGGATTTTCTCAGCTCTTTGAGGATATTGATGATGGCGCGCTCCGTAGTTGCATCGACGCCCTGAAAGGGTTCATCCATCAGGTAAATTAAGGCGTCCTGTACCAGTGCGCGGGCTAGGAAAATACGCTGCTGTTGGCCACCGCTCAATTGGCTTATTTGCCGGTTTTTGAAAGCCAGCATCCCCACTTTTTCCAGCGCCTCCAGCGAACGCTTTTTCTCTTTTTGCCCGGGGCGCCTTATCCAGCCGAGGCTCCCGTAGGTGCCCATCATTACCACGTCGAGGGCGGTGGTCGGGAAGTCCCAGTCTACGCTGCCTTTCTGGGGTACGTACGCTACCTTGCTTACCTGTTCGCTGTAGGGCCGGCCAAATACCTTCACGGAACCTGCAATGGGTTTGATGATGCCGAGGATGGATTTGATCAGCGTAGACTTCCCGGCCCCGTTTGGGCCTACGATGGCCATCAGGACGCCTTCAGGTATGACCAGGTCGATGTCCCAGAGCACTGGCTTAAAATCGTAAGCCACGGTGAGATCGTCGACCTGAATGGCGTTGGAAGTAGAGGCTGGAGCCATTAGAGTGGAAGCTGTTAGTTAGCGAATGATTCGGTAGAATTAGGAAAAGAACAAGGTAGTCAGGATTACTTTAATGCCTGGACAATGGTGCCGACGTTGTACCGAAACATACCGATGTAAGTACCTTCATCAGTACCGGCGTTGCCTAACGCATCCGAATAAAGAGTACCGCCAATTTGGGTGTCAAAACCCTGGGCTTTTACCGCCTGCTGAAGTGCTTCGATGGTTCGTTTGGGAACGCTCGTTTCCACAAAAATCGCCTTCACCTGCTTATCAATAATGAGATCTGCCAGATTCTGTACGTCCTGAACACCGGCTTCGGTGGCCGTGCTCAAGCCCTGTAAGCCGACTACCTCAAAACCGTATTCCTTACCAAAGTAACTGAAGGCATCGTGAGCAGTTACAAGTACTCTTTTATCTTCGGGGAGTGTAGCGATTGTTTGCCGAACCTCCTTTTCTAGTTGGTCGAGTTGCTCCAAATAGGCAAGCTTGTTCTTTTCGAAGAAGTCAGCATTTTTGGGGTCGATCTTACCGAGCTCATCCGCGAGGTAGCTGGTTATTTGCTTCCAGTACTCAATGTTGAACCAGATGTGAGGGTCATAGCTGGAGGCGAAGTACTCCGAACCAATTAGGCCATCTTTATCAAGTACCTCCGCAAGTGCGACGGTGTTACTGCTTCGGCCCATTCGCTCGAATACGTCTACTAATTTACCTTCTAGGTGAAGGCCACTGTAGAAGACTACGTCAGCGTTAGTGAGCTTAGAGACGTCCCCTTCGCTGGCTTTGTACAGGTGGGGATCTACTCCACTGCCCATCAGGCCTTGTACCCTTATCGAGTCGCCACCAATGTTACGAACCAGGTCCGTGATCATAGTGGTAGTGGTAACAACGTTGAGCCTCTCGTCCGTTGCGGTGGATTCTTGACCACAGCTGAAAAAGAGGAAAAAACAAAGAAGGGGAAATGAGAAATACTTCATTTATTGAGTTTTATGAGGTTGTGGCTTAGTGCAACTGGTCGTTAACCGATGATGTCTTCTTCCAAGATGAAATTGGACAGGAACCAATTATTCTTTCTCCAGTACCTCAACCAGCTGTTTCGTATAAAGATGTTGAAAACAACGGAGGGAGAGGTCGGAATTTTCATTGAGCAAGGCGCCTGGGGTTTAGATTCCTGGGACAAAGGTAAAAAGTTAGAATAGTCTAACATAGTAATTTCCTGAATCTAACAAAATTACCGCTTGTGTGGTGTAGGCAGATTTCTTAACAAGCTCTAAGCTTACCTCCGGGCGCAGCGGCTACCTTGTGGAAAGAAGTGCTTGGGGACGTGACCTTACGACGACGAGAGAGAGGTGTGTAACAAATCGCAGGTTTTAAGAATTTTGTCACCGGAGACGCCTTCCCTTTCCTTAGGCATAGAGGCTGTGGAGAAGGCCATGAACCGAAAACTTAGAACTTATTAAACACGGGACACCTCTGAATCTCTACACTGCTACATAAACAACGATTCCGGACATCTCAGCTACGCTCGATGACTGACTTGATTATTTATGGCCGCCGCGCTTGTGCGCGGGGGGAGATCACGAATTGCCCGGTCGCTGAGCGTAGCCAGAGTGATTGTTCGTGTAGTGGCGTACTTGAACCTCAGTGGTTTTACAATATTTAGCTACATTGAGGTTAATCTCCCTTATCTACACTTAATTTGCTATGCGAAACCTGCTCTTCTTACTTCTGGCCGGACTATTCGGCCTTTTCCTCACCCTTCCTGCTTCCCTGACGGCCCAGTCTTCGCAACCAGAAAAACCACCCGTCGACCCCAATTTTTACGCAGGCATGAAGTGGCGCAACATCGGCCCTTACCGCGGTGGCCGCTCCCTTGGTGCCGCCGGTAGCCCCGGGCGGCCGAACGAATACTACTTCGGGGCCACTGGTGGTGGGTTGTGGAAGACCGTCGACGGCGGAAATGACTGGTTTCCAGTAACCGACGGGCAGCTGACCAGCTCTTCCGTAGGGGCCGTAGCCGTGGCGGAAACCAACCCTGATGTCGTCTACATCGGCATGGGAGAGGTTCAGTTGCGGGGCAGCATCACCCAGGGTGACGGCGTGTACAAAACGACGGACGGCGGCAAAAACTGGCGGCACCTCGGCCTCCAGGAAACCCAGGCCATTTCACGGATTCGCGTTCACCCCACCAATCCGGACATCGTTTACGTCGCGGCGCTGGGCCATCCTTACGGAGAAAATGAGGAGCGCGGCGTCTTCAGATCTACCGACGGGGGCAACACCTGGAAGAAGGTCCTTTACGTAAGTGACCGGGCTGGTGCGGTGGACCTTATTATTGATCGGACCAACCCTGATGTACTCTACGCCTCCACCTGGCAGGTGTACCGCAAAGCCTGGAAAATGTGGGGCGGCGGGCCCGACTGTAAACTCTTTAAATCGCTCGACGGCGGCGATAACTGGATCGAACTAAGCGATAAGCCAGGAATGCCGAAAGGGCCACTGGGCAAGATCGGTGTTACCGTATCGCCCGTCAATCCGGACCGCGTCTGGGCTATCGTAGAGGCCAACGAAGGCGGCGTCTTCCGCTCCGACGATGGCGGCTGGACCTGGAAACGCACCAACGACGAACGCAAACTCCGGCAGCGTGCCTTTTACTATTCGCGTATCTACGCCGACCCCTGGGATGAGGACGTTGTCTACGGACTCAACACCGGCCTTTACCGCTCTACCGACGGCGGTGTCACCTTTGATGAGACGATCAAGGTGCCCCACGGCGACAACCACGACCTGTGGATCGACCCCAACAACCCTAAACGAATGGTCAACGCCAACGACGGCGGTGGCAACGTGACGCTGAACGGCGGTGAGTCGTGGACGGAGCAGGACTACATCACCACCCAGCTCTACCACGTAATGGCCACCAGCGATGTGCCCTACCACGTGGCCGGTGCCCAGCAGGACAACAGCACCATTGCCATGCCTAGCGACGGTTGGGACCACCGCCAGGCCCGCGGGCCTAATCACGGCTGGTACTACCCGGTAGGTGGGGGGGAGAGCGGCTGGATCACCCAGCACCCCACCCAGCCCGACATCTTCTACGCCGGTAGCCAGGGTGCGCTGTTGACCCGTTACGACCGCGATAACGGCCAGACCCGCGACATTCAGGTCTACCCTCGCTTCTTTTCCGGAGACCCCGCCAGTTCCTTACCGGAACGTTGGCAGTGGACATTTCCCATCATGTTCTCGCCGCTCGATCCCGGCGTAATGTACACCTGCTCTCAGCACGTATGGAAGACCACGAACGACGGGCAGACCTGGGAAAAGATCAGCCCCGACCTCACCTACGCCGACCCCGAAACCCTCGGTAAGACGGGCGGTATCATCACCATGGATATGAACGGGCCGGAAATTTACGCCACCGTTTTTGCCCTGGCTCCTTCCAATCACGATATCAATACCATCTGGGCCGGATCGGACGACGGTAAGGTGCACATCACCCGCGACGGAGGTAAGAAGTGGACCGATATTACGCCGACCGACCTGCCAAAATTCTCTCGCATCAGTATCATCGAGGAGTCTATTCACCAGCCTGGTACCCTGTACCTGGCCGCCAACCGTTATCAGGTGGACGACCGCGAACCCTACGTCTTTAAAACCACTGACTATGGTAAGACCTGGACTAAGATTATCAGCGGTATCGCTACGGGGCACTTCGCCAGGGCAGTGCGTGAAGACCCCGTGCGGCCCGGTTTGCTTTACCTGGCTACCGAGCATGGCGTCTATGTCTCCTTCAATGCCGGTGGCCGCTGGCAGTCGCTTCAGCTCAACCTGCCGGATACGCCGGTGCGCGATATGGTCGTAAAAGACCAGGACCTCGTGCTTGGTACCCACGGCCGGGGTTTCTGGATCCTCGATGACATTGCCCCCCTGCGGCAAGTAACGCCCCAACTCCTGGCCGCGGGCGAAGCCGTTCTCTTCCCGCCTACTGATCCTATTCGCGGCGTGTACGATGGTATCGTGCAGTACTACCTGCCGAAAATTATTGATTCGGTGACCATCGAAATCCTCGATTCGGAGGGCAAGGTCGTCGATACCTTCGTCGGTAAGGAACCAAAATATAAGCCCGACCCCAATCTGCCCTGGTGGCAGCGCGGCGGTTCTTCCGTTCCCACCACGGCGGCCGGTGTGAACGATTTTACCTGGGATTTACGCTACCCCGGTGCCACCACTTTCGACGGCATGATCATCTGGAGTGCCCGGCCCGCCAGCGGCCCTAAAGCACCTCCGGGAACGTACCAGGTCCGTCTAACCGCCGGTTCATACACCAAGACGCATTCTTTTACCATTCTGATGGACCCCAACCTGAAAGGCATTAGCGGAAAAGACCTGGAAGAGCAGTTCGAACTGGCGATGAAAATCCGTGATAAGACAAGTGCGGCGAACCAGGCCGTGATTCGTATTCGTGAGGTCCGCGCTGCGGTGGACGACCGTCTGGCGAAGGTGGACGAAGGTCCACTCACCCAAAGCGCCAAAGCCATGCTTGCTAAGCTGAGTGCGATCGAAGAAGAGCTGTACCAGGTTAAAAACCAGAGCGGCCAGGACCCTCTTAACTTTCCCATCAAACTCAATAACCGCCTGGCCTACTTGCGCCGGAGTTTGGAACGCGGGGATGCCAAACCGACCGATGGTGCCCGTAAGGTCTTTGGAGAGTTGTCGGCTGATCTTGCTGGTCATCTGAAACAACTCAACGAGATTTTGGATGCTGAGCTGCCCAAGCTCAATCAGTCCTTCACCGAAAA
>JAPKCQ010000456.1 GCA_026421165.1 Lewinella sp.
AAAATTGAATAAGTTACTAACCCTACTCTTCCTATTCTGCCTCGCTGCTCCGGCACTAGCCCAGGTACCCGGTGCCCCGGGGCAACAACAGGAAGTTCTGCTGCAGCAAATGCTAGCGGACCGCGACATCGACGAAACGGAGCTCCGCCAACGCCTGGTCACGCGGGGTATTGATCTGGATGACCTTTCATCGGAAGAAGCCCTCCGCCTCCGGCCTCAGGTTGAAGCCGTCATCGCTGAGATGGAACAGGAAAAGGCCCAGGCAACCAAGGCCGCTAATGTTGCTGCGGCTAAATCGACGGAAGAGATTCAACGCGCCGTTGAGGATGGTGCTTCCGTGGAGGAAGCCATTTCTGAAGTTACCACAGAGGCCGCAACGGAAACGCTGGTTGAAAGCAATATCTATGGCCACCAGGTATTTCGCAACAAAAGCCTGAAGGTCTACCGCGCTACTGATGGCACTACGCCACCGGAGAGCTACCCGTTGAAAGCAGGTGATGAAATAGCCGTTACAATTTTTGGCGCCAGCCAGACTGATTTTATCCTAAGGGTAGATGAGAGCGGATTTGTACAGTTGCCCAATACCGCACGCATCCAACTGGCGGGCATCCCACTTGGTGAGGCCCGAACGGTACTGGCCAGCCGTCTGAGACGTTCTTACACCTTTAGGAACGGGCAGCTTAATGTTCGTATCCGGGCAGCAAGCACCATTAGTGTTAATATTTTTGGACAAGTGGAGAACAACGGCAGCTTTGCCATGTCTTCCCTCAATACGGGTTTTAATGCACTGGTGGCGTCAGGCGGACCGACCGACCGGGGCACAGTACGCAACATTCAGCTAATCCAGGGGGATAAGGAAACCAACCTCGACGTTTACGAATATCTACGAAGCCCAACTTCCGGTACGTCTTTGTTCTTAAGTAATAACGCCACGCTTTTCGTGCCGATGGCAGAAACCATCGTCACGTTGGAAGGCGGCGTTCAGCGGCCCTTCCAGTACGAGTTGAAGGCAGGGGAAACGATTACGGACCTTATCGCCTTCGCCGGAGGGCTAAAGGTCAGGGCCGAGGTTAATAACATCCGCGTAACACGTTACGTGAACGGACAATTGGAGTTGTTCAACGTTGACTTGGATCAACAGGCTGATTTTACCCTGGAAGACGAGGATCTCGTGGAGGTACCAGTGGTCGAGAATCCGGTAGAGAATTTCGTCACCATCGAAGGAGCTGTATTGCTGCCGGGACGCTATGCTTTCTCGGAAGGCATTAACTTGGCGGGTTTACTCGCACTTGGGCGCCTACGACCGGGTGCACGCAAGGATGTCGCTTTCCTTTTCCGTAGTAACGTCGATAATACCAGCCGGCTTATCCGTGTGGACCTGGGCGCAGGTGCAGAGAAGGTTATACTGCAGAGAGGGGACGTGCTTCGCGTTCTGGCGGAGAGTACGTTTACTGATCAGTCTACTTTCACAGTCACCGGTGCGGTGCGGGACAGCTCGGTAACCCTGCCCTTTCCTCAGGACGGAGCGCTGACCCTGGAAGAAGCTATCCTTTTGGCCGGTGGTTTATTACCAAGCGCTGCTACCGGGCTGGTACTCGTTCGGACACCTTTGAACAACCGGGATGAACGCACTTACGAACGACTTGACCTCCGTACTGATGGAGGAGTATTGCTGCAGCCACTAGACCTGGTGTTTGTTTACGAGCAGGGACGCTTCACCGACCTAAGCGTCGTAAAAATTTCCGGAGCCGTCCGGCGACCTACTTCCATTGTCTACGGGCCCAGCCTTACCCTTGAAACCCTTCTCTACATTGCTGGCGGTTTAAGTATTGATGCCGATAAGAGCCGGGTAGAAGTCTTTCGCCTCCAGTTTATCGACGGTGCTGAAACGAAAACATTAATGCAAACCCTCGACTTGAATGTCACCGAGGACTTCGTTCTCGCGCCTTTTGATGAGGTAGTGGTGCGCAGTACGGCAGAGTATGAGGAGATTCAAACCGTTTACGTTGAAGGGGAAGTCCGCTACCCCGGAAACTATGGACTACTGAACAAGAACGAAAAACTTAGTGAGCTTATCCAGCGGGCTGGCGGCCTTACTAAAGGCGCCTTCGCCACAGGCGCTATGCTTTATCGGCCGGGAACGGGCTACGTGGTATTGGCCCTAGACAAGGTGCTTGTTGACCCGACCGACCCTTCTAATATGGTACTGCTCGGCAACGATACCCTTTATGTACCCAAGAAGCAGGAACTCGTCACGATCTATACCGTAAATACCTTAGCCAACCAATTCGGGAGAGATTCTCTAAACGCAGGGAGTGCTCGCAAGGTCGCGTATCGAGGGGAGAAATCTGCAGGCTGGTACATCAGTAACTACGCCGGTGGCTTCGACGACGATTCTGCCCGCAAACGGTGGACTACGGTGG